>DASVDQ010000067.1 GCA_036381035.1 Trueperaceae bacterium
CCGTCGCAGCACGGCGTTGACGAGGCCGGCGTGCCGCCCGCTCACGCCCTTCACGACCTCGACCCAGGCGCTGACGGCGGCGTAGGGGGGAGTCCCCCGCCACAGCAGCTCGTAGGCGCCGAGCCGCAGCGCCGCCGACACCTCGGCCGGCAGGCGGGAGGCGTCGGCGAGGAAGGGGGCCAGCCTCGCGTCGATCGCGAGGAGCCGCCGCACGGTCCCGTAGGCGAGGTCGGCGGCGAGCGAGCGGTCCTGGCCGCCCAGGCGGGCCGCGTCGACCGCCCGCGAGAGCGCCCGCGACAGGTAGGCGCCCTCCAGGCAGCGCACGACGACGGCGAGCGCCACGGAGCGGGCGCTCGCCGGGGGTGGCTCGTGCGCGGCGCCTGAAGGCGCCGCCGTCACTCGCGCGGTTCCTTGTAAGACTCCACGGCGAACCGGACGGCGGTGCGCTCCTCGTCGTGCAGCTCGAGCTTCACGAACGACGGCACCGTGACCAGCCCGAGCCCGTCGGCCTGGATGTACGAGCGTGCGATGGCGATGGCCTTCACCGCCTGGTTGACGGCGTGAGGACCTATGGCCTGCACCTCCACCTCACCCTCGTTACGTAGCAGGGCGGCGATGGCTCCCGCAACCGAGTTCGGCCGTGACGAACCAGACACACGAAGGATTTCGATGGCCTACCTCCCCGCCTGAGACCGCGTGCCACAGTGTGCATCATCGCCGGTCACCGCGCAACCGCGCCGGTCACGGCGACGCGGCCGCTTGTTGACACTTTCACGAGGTCTGCATATACTCCCCCGCAATGACCAGGCTGTCGCTGGGCAACGGTCCGTGCTCGGGCCTGCTACTAGGCCAGGGGGGTCGCGCCTGCTGACCGTCTAGGTCGGTCTATCGGCTGCTCGTGCCCCGCCGCTCCCTCACCGAGCGGCGGGGTTTCCTTTGGTGGTCGCGGGAGGTGTGGGTGAAGGGTGCAGAGGTAGTGATGAAGATGCTCGAGCGGCACGGCGTGGAGGTCGTGTTCGGGCATCCGGGGGGCGCGATCATGCCGATCTACGACGCCCTCTACGACTCGGGCGTCAAGCACGTGCTGGTCAGGCACGAGCAGGCCGGCACCCACATGGCGGACGCCTACTACAGGGCCTCCGGCCGCGTGGGCGTCTGCTTCGCCACCTCCGGACCCGGAGCGACGAACCTGGTCACGGGCCTGGCGACGGCGCACATGGACTCCTCGGCCGTCGTGGCGATCACCGGCAACGTCGTACGCGGGCTCATCGGCACCGACGCCTTCCAGGAGGCCGACGTCTACGGCATCACCGGGCCGGTCACGAAGCACAACTACCTGGTCAAGGACGTCGCGGACCTGCCGCGCGTGCTCACGGAGGCGTTCCACATCGCGTCCACGGGCCGCCCGGGCCCCGTCCTCGTGGACGTGCCGAAGGACGTGCAGCTGGCCGAGTGCGACGGCCCGCTCGACGCCGAGATCGACCTGCCCGGGTACCGGCCCACCTGCGTGGGGAACGCCCGCCAGATCGAGAGGGCGGCGGAGGCCATCGCCAAGGCGCAGCGTCCCGTGATGATCGTCGGCGGCGGCGGCCAGGCCGCGCCGGACGAGGTCGCCGACTTCGTCGCGCACACCGGCATACCCGTGATCACCACGCTGATGGGCATCGGCGCCTACCCGCCGGGGCGCGACGAGTCCCTGGGCATGCCGGGCATGCACGGCACGGTCACCGCGAACCGAGCCATCACCCACTGCGACCTGATCCTCGGCGCCGGCCTGCGGTTCGACGACCGCGTCACCGGCAAGGTCAGCCGCTTCGCACCGAACGCGACCGTCGTGCACATCGACATCGACCCCGCCGAGATCTCGAAGCTCGTCAAGGCCCACGTGCCCGTCGTCGGCGACCTCCGCGACGTGCTGCCCCGCCTGCGGGCGTTGCTGCCCCGCCTGGAGATCGGCCCGTGGCGGGAGCAGCTCGCGGCCTGGAAGGACAAGTACCCCGAGCGCTACAAGGCCGACAGCCCGCTGGTCTCGCAGGAGGTCCTCGAGATGCTCCGCGAGGCCGCCGGCGGCGGCTGCATCGTCACCACCGAGGTCGGCCAGCACCAGATGTTCGCGGCGCGCCTCTTCCCGACCACCAAGCCGCGCAGCTTCATCACCTCCGGCGGCCTCGGCACGATGGGCTTCGGCCTGCCCGCCGCGATCGGCGCCGCCTTCGCCCGACCGGGCGAGCAGGTCGTGTGCGTCGCCGGCGACGGCAGCATCCAGATGAACGTGCAGGAGCTCGCCACGCTGGCCAAGCACCGCCTGCCGGTCGTCATCGCGATCCTCAACAACGGGATGCTGGGGATGGTCAGGCAGTGGCAGGAGCTGTTCCACGCCCAGCGCTACTCGGAGGTCTACCTCGCCGACTCGAACCCCGACTTCGCGAAGCTCGCCGAGGCCTACGGCATCGAGGGTCACAACGTCTTCGACCGCGAGCACGCCAGGCGCGTGATCCCCGCCGCCCTGGCCAAGGGCGAGCCCGTGCTGCTGAACTTCCTCGTCTACGAGGCCGAGAAGGTGTGGCCGATGGTCCCGGCGGGCGCCGGCGTGGACGAGATGATCATCGGCGACCAGGAGCCGGAGCCGGCGGCCGCCGAGCCGCGCGAGGAGGTGCCGGCGTGAGGGCGCGGACGCGGGCTCTCGAGGGGGCGCGCCCGTGACCGTCTCGCGCCACGTCCTCTCCGTGACGGTGCGCGACCAGCCCGGGGTGCTCCTGCGCATCGCTGGCCTGTTCGCGCGCCGCGGCTACAACATCGAGTCCCTCTCGGTCGCCCAGACCGAGCGGCCCGGCCTCTCGCGCACGACCTTCGTCGTCACGGGCGAGGACGCGACCGTCGAGCAGGTCACGAAGCAGCTCCAGAAGCTCATCGACGTGCTCACGGTCGTCGACCACTCCGGCTCGGCGTACGTGAGCCGCGAGCTGATGCTCATCAAGGTCGCCGTGCGCTCGCCCGACGACCGCGTCGAGCTCAGGCAGATCGCCCAGGACTTCAGGGCCCGCATCGTCGACGTCGCCAGGCAGGCGCTGACCTTCGAGGTCACCGGCGACGAGGGCAAGGTGCAGGCGTTCATCGGCCAGATGAGGCCGTTCGGGATCCTCGAGCTCGTGCGGACCGGCATGGTCGCCCTGGAGCGCACCGAGCAGGAGAGGGGGCGCGCCAGGGCCGCATGAGGCGAGCCGCGCGGACCGCGACAGAGCGGCCGCCGCGCCGGGGCACGCCGGCGCAGGGACGAAGGCAGGGCGCACCGCCGCCCGGGAACGACGCGAACCGCCTCCGCGGGAGGCGAGGAGGAGAGTGAACCAGATGGCGAAGATCTACTACGACGCCGACGCCGACATCGACGACCTGCAGGGACAGACGATCGCCGTCATCGGCTACGGCTCGCAGGGACACGCCCACGCGCTCAACGCCCGCGACTCGGGCTGCGACGTCGTCGTCGGCCTCAGGCGCGGCTCGAACTCGTGGGCCGCCGCGGAGGCCGCGGGACTGCGGGTCATGGAGGTCGCCGCGGCGGCCGCGGCCGGGGACATCGTCATGGTCCTGCTGCCCGACGAGGTGCAGGGACGCGTCTACCGCGAGCAGATCGAGCCGCACCTCGAGCCGGGGAACGCGCTGGCCTTCGCGCACGGCTTCAACATCCACTTCCACCAGATCGCGCCGCCCAAGGCGGTCGACTGCTTCATGGTCGCCCCCAAGGGACCCGGCCACCTCGTGCGCCGCACGTTCCGCGAGGGCGGCGGCGTGCCTTGCCTCCTGGCCGTCCACCAGGACGCCACCGGCGACGTCAAGCGCCGGGCGCTGGCCTACGCCAAGGCGATCGGCGGCACGCGGGGCGGCGTGGTGGAGACGACGTTCAAGGAGGAGACCGAGACCGACCTGTTCGGCGAGCAGGCGGTGCTGTGCGGCGGCCTCACGGCGCTGATGCAGGCCGGCTTCGAGACGCTCGTCGCCGCCGGGTACCAGCCCGAGCTGGCCTACTTCGAGTGCGTGCACGAGATGAAGCTGATCGTCGACCTCATCTACGAGGGCGGCTTCGAGAAGATGCGCCACTCGATCTCGAACACGGCCGAGTACGGCGACTACGTGACCGGCCGCAAGGTCATCGACGAGGGCGTCAGGGAGCGGATGCGCGAGGTGCTGGCGAACATCCGCTCCGGCGCGTTCGCGCGCGAGTTCCTGCTCGACAACGAGGCCGGGCAGGTCGTCCTCCGGACGGGCCGCCGCAACTCGGCCGAGTCGCAGATCGCCCAGGTCGGCGCCGAGCTCCGCGGGATGATGCCCTTCATCGGACGCCAGGAGGAGGCCGAGGAGGGCCCCAAGGAGGTACCGGCGTGAGCTACGTCCGGTTCTTCGACACGACCCTGAGGGACGGCGAGCAGAGCCCGGGCGTGGCGCTGAACACCGCGCAGAAGCTCGAGATCGCTCACGCGCTCGCCCGCCTCGGGGTCGACGTGATCGAGGCCGGCTTCCCCATCACGAGCCAGGGCGACTACGAGTGCGTGCGCGCGATCGCCGCGGAGGTCGAGGGACCCATCGTCTGCGCCCTGGCCCGCACGCACACGGCGGACATCGACAGGGCCGCGCAGGCCGTGGAGGTCGCCAGGCGCCCGATGATCCACATCTTCACCTCGGCCAGCGACGTGCACCTCGAGCACATGCTGCGCAAGACGCGGGAGGAGGTCCTCGAGCTCTCGGACAGGATGGTCCGCTACGCGCGCGGCTTCGTCGACGAGGTCGAGTTCAGCGCCCAGGACTGCATGCGCGCCGACCCCGAGTTCGTCTACGCGCTCGTGCGCACGGCCATCGCCGCCGGGGCGACGACCGTCAACGTCCCCGACACCACCGGCTACGGGACGCCGCAGGAGTACGGGGGCCTCATCAGGTCGATCTTCGAGAACGTGCCCGAGGCCAGGGACGTGCGCATCAGCACCCACTGCCACGACGACCTCGGCCTGGCCGTCGCGAACTCCCTCGCCGGCGTGGAGGCGGGCGCGACGCAGGTGGAGGCGACGATCAACGGCATCGGCGAGCGCGCCGGCAACACCTCCCTCGAGGAGGCCGCGATGGCGCTCTACACGCGCGCGGACCACTACGGGGCGAGCATCGGCATCAACACGCGAGAGATCTACCGCGTCAGCAAGCTCGTCGAGCGGCACACCGGCATGCTCGTGCCCCCGAACAAGGCCGTGGTAGGGGAGAACGCCTTCTCGCACGAGGCCGGCATCCACCAGGACGGCGTGATCAAGCACCGCGCCACCTACGAGATCATGAACGCCGAGCTGGTCGGACGCGACGCCGGCGTGCTCGTCATGGGCAAGCACTCGGGCAGGCGCGCGTTCCGCAAGACGCTCGCCGACCTCGGCTACGCCAACGTGCCCGACCAGCGGCTCGACGCCGTGTTCGCCCGGTTCAAGGACCTCTGCGACCGCAAGAGCAGGGTGACGAACGAGGACATCAGGGCGCTCATGGACGACGAGGCCGGGCGCGTCGCCGAGGCCTACGTGCTGCGGAGCGTGCAGTTCCAGTCCGGCACGAACATGACGCCCGTCGCGACGGTGACGCTGGAGACGGACACCGGCCCCGTGACGCTGGCCGGCACCGGCGACGGTCCCGTCGACGCCGTCTACCACGCGATCGAGGCGATCACGGGGCTGAGCCTCGAGCTCGACTCCTACGACCTCAGGAGCGTGGGCTCGGGCAAGGACGCCCTCGGGGAGGTGACGATACGCGTGCGCCAAGACTCGCGGCTGGTGCAGGGCCGCGGTCTCTCGACCGACGTCGTCGAGGCCTCGGCGAAGGCCTACGTGGACGTGCTCAACAAGCTGGCGGCCGGCCAGGTGAGGCTGACCGCCGGCCGGAGGGCCGGGGAGGAGGCGGCCGGCGTCGCGGCCGGGGACTGAGGCCGCGCCTCGGCGCCGCCATGGCAGCGCTGGGGAGGCCGACGCCCCCTGTCCGTCGGCGGGGCCCGCGCCCGGAGGCGGGCGCCGCGCTTGACACGCCCGCGCCCGCGCCATTACAGTTCCCGCCAACGTTCGGCCGGGTACCGCGCGACCCACCCAGCGCGCCGCGACGAGCGTCCGCCTTGCAGACGCCGACTGCCGCGTCACCGTAGCGCCGTCCGGGTCGGCCTGCCAGCCAGAGGAGCAGCGACCAGCGGGCGCCGAGGCTTCCCATCTCGTCAGGGAGGTTACGTGCCCGTGTGGTCAGACTTCACGAAGCTGAGTTGGCCCGGTGAGCGCGACGCCTGCGGCGTCGGCTTCGTCGCCCACGTCGGCGGCCGGGCCTCGCACGACGTCCTGGCCCACGGGCTCACCGCGCTGGAGAACCTCGCGCACCGCGGCGCCGTCAGCGCCGACGGCAAGACCGGCGACGGCGCCGGCGTGCTCACGCAGGTGCCCCACAGGCTGTTCCGCCGCGAGCTGGAGGCGCGCGGCGTGGGCCTGGAGCGGGACCGCGACCTCGCCGTAGGCGTCTTCTTCGTCGCCAACGACGCGCCGGCCGCCCGCGTGTTCGCGCTCGTGAAGGACGAGCTGGCGCGCAGCCCGCTGGAGACGCTGGCGTGGCGCACGCCGCCCACCGACCCCGAGGCCCTCGGCGAGCAGGCCAGGGCGCGGCTGCCCCACATCAGGCAGGTGCTGCTGCGCAGGCCGCGCTGGCAGGGCGAGGAGGCGTTCGAGAGGACCCTCTACCTCACCAGGAAGCGGATCGAGAGGCGCCTCAGGGACGCCGGCCTGGGGCGGGCGTACGTCTGCTCGCTCTCCAGCCGCACGATCGCCTACAAGGGCCTGATGGCCGCCAGCCAGCTCGAGCGCTTCTACCTCGACCTGGCCGACCCCGACTACGAGACCGCGATATGCGTCTTCCACCAGCGCTACAGCACGAACACGGTGCCGCGCTGGTCGCTGGCGCAGCCGTTCCGCCTGCTCGCCCACAACGGCGAGATCAACACGCTCCAGGGCAACGTCAACTTCATGCGCGCCCGCGAGCCCAGGCTGACGGGTCGCGTGTGGGGCGACGAGGTCAAGGACCTGGTGCCCGTGATCGACGACGGGGCCTCCGACTCGGGGGCCCTCGACAACGCCCTCGAGCTCCTCACCCGCTCCGGCCGCGACCTGCCGCACGCGCTGATGATGCTGCTGCCGCAGGCCTACGAGAACGACGCCGAGGTGAGCGCCGACCTGCGCGGCTTCTACGACTACCACGCCACCCTCATGGAGCCGTGGGACGGTCCCGCCGCCCTGGCCGTCACCGACGGGCGCTACGCCGTGGCGGCCCTCGACCGCAACGGCCTGCGCCCGCAGCGCTACTGGCTGACGGCCGACGACCTGCTCGTCGTGGCCTCCGAGGCCGGCGTGCTGCCGGCGGAGGACGACCGCGTCGTCGAGCGCGGGCGCCTCGGCCCCGGGCGCATGATCGCCGTGGACACCCTCGAGGGCCGGCTGCTGCGCGACGACGAGCTCAAGGCGCGCTACGCCGGCAGGCGCCCCTACGGCACCTGGGTCGAGCGCTACCAGGTGGGCCTCGAGCCGGCGGAGGAGGACGTCGCCGCGGGGGACGGCGTCGACCTGCGCCGCGCGCAGCAGGTCTTCGGCTACCACGCCGAGGAGTACGACAGGATCTTCGAGCCCATGGCCGTCCGCGGCGAGACGCCGCTCGGCTCGATGGGCGACGACACGCCCCTGGCGGCGCTCTCGGCCCTGCCGCAGCTCACCTACGGCTACTTCAAGCAGCGCTTCGCTCAGGTCACGAACCCGCCCATGGACCCGCTGCGCGAGAGCGTCGTCATGTCGCTGGCCACGGTCCTGGGACCGCGCGCCAGCGTCCTCGACGAGGAGCCGGAGGCCGCGCGGGTCATGCGCTTCCCCGGACCCGTCATCGACGCCGCGACCCTCGCGGCGCTGCGGTCGCAGACCGTCCTCGGCACCGCGGTGCTCGACTGCACGTTCCCGGTGGCAGCGGGCGAGGAGGGCCTGGCCAGGGCGCTCGAGGAGCTCGCCGACAGGGCCCAGGACGAGGTGGCCTCCGGCGTCGCCGTGCTGATCCTCTCCGACAGGGGCTTCGGTCCGGACCGCGCGCCGGTGCCGATGCTCCTGGCGGTGGGCGCGGTCCACCACCGCCTGCTCCTCGTCGGCCGGCGCACGCGGGCGGCGATCGTCTGCGACACGGGCGAGCCGCGCGAGGACCACCACTACGCCTGCCTCATCGGCTTCGGCGCCGCGCTCGTGCACCCCTACCTGGCGCTCCAGACCGTGCGCGACGTCGCCAAGGGCGGGAAGGGGTGGGACCCCGTCGACCCAGACGAGGCCGTGGCGCACTACGTGTCAGCGGTCGAGAAGGGCCTCTTGAAGACGATGTCGAAGATCGGCATCAGCACGCTGGCCGCCTACCGCGGCGCCCAGGTGTTCGAGCAGGTGGGCCTCTCCGCCGACGTCGTCGAGCGCTACTTCTACGGCACGCCGGGGCTCGCCGGCGGCGTCGACCTCGGCGTGCTGGCGCGCGACGCGCTGGCGTTCCACGCCGCGGCGTACCCCGAGGCCCCCGAGCGCCTCACCGACCGCGGCGTCTACCGCTTCAGGAAGGCCGGCGAGTACCACGCCCTCAACCCCGACGTCTTCAAGCCGCTGCACAAGGCCGTGAGGACGGGCTCGCAGGAGGCGTTCGCCGAGTACCTGTCGGCCGTGGACGGCCGCCGCCCCGCGACGGTGCGCGACCTCCTCGAGGTGACCCCCGCCGGTCCGCCGGTCCCCCTCGACGAGGTCGAGCCGATCGCCGAGCTCGTCAAGCGCTTCACGACGCAGGCGATGAGCCACGGCTCGGTGTCGCGCGAGGCGCACGAGGCGCTGGCGATCGCGATGAACCGCCTGGGCGGGCGCAGCAACTCGGGCGAGGGCGGCGAGGACCCTGTCCGCTTCGGGCCGTACGAGCGCGACATGCCCGAGCGCAGCCACTCGCCCACCTGGCACCCGCGCGCCGGCGACCACGCGAACAGCGCGATCAAGCAGGTGGCCTCCGGGCGTTTCGGCGTCACGCCGCACTACCTGGTCAGCGCCCGCGAGCTCGAGATCAAGATGGCGCAGGGCTCGAAGCCCGGCGAGGGCGGCCAGATCCCCGGCTACAAGGTCTCGGAGGAGATCGCCGCGATCCGCCACGCCGTGCCGGGCGTGACGCTCATCAGCCCGCCGCCGCACCACGACATCTACTCGATCGAGGACCTGGCTCAGCTGATCCACGACCTCAAGAACTCCAACCCATCAGCCCGGATCCACGTGAAGCTGGTCGCCGAGGTCGGGGTCGGCACGGTCGCGGCGGGTGTCTCGAAGGCGCACGCCGACGTTGTGCTGATCTCGGGCCACGACGGTGGCACCGGCGCCTCGCCGCTGACGTCGCTGAAGCACGCCGGCGGTCCGTGGGAGCTCGGCCTCGCCGAGACCCAGCAGACGCTGCTGCTCAACGGTCTGCGGGAACGGATCGTGGTGCAGACCGACGGGCAGCTCAAGACCGGCCGCGACGTCGTGGTGGCCGCCCTGCTCGGCGCCGAGGAGTTCGGTTTCGCCACGGCCCCGCTGGTGGTGTCGGGCTGCATCATGATGCGCGTCTGCCACCTCGACACCTGCCCGGTCGGCGTGGCGACCCAGAACCCCGTCCTCCGCGAGCGCTACACCGGCAAGCCGGAGTTCGTGGTCAACTTCTTCGAGTACATCGCCGAGGAGGTGCGGGAGTACCTCGCCGAGCTCGGGTTCCGCACCCTCGACGAGGCGATCGGCCACGCGGAGATGCTCGACGTCTCCAGGGCCGTCGACCACTGGAAGGCCGCCGGGCTCGACCTGACGCCGATCCTGCACGTGCCCGCGCTGCCCGAGGGCGCCGCGCGGCGACGCACCACCGGTCAGGACCACGGGCTGGAGAAGTCGCTCGACGTCACGCAGCTCGTGCCGCTGGCCCAGCCCGCGCTCGAGAGCGCGGGGAGCGAGCGGGTAAGTGCAGCGCTCGAGATCCGCAACACCAACCGCACCGTCGGCACCATGCTCGGCTACGAGCTGACGAAGAAGTATCGGGGCGCGGGCCTGCCC
>DASVDQ010000068.1 GCA_036381035.1 Trueperaceae bacterium
CAGGAACGCGAGGTTCCGCGTCGTCGAGGTGATCCGGTAGTAGGGCAGCTTGTGCGCCTCGTGGGACAGGCGGTTGGCCACGACGAGCTGCGGCAGGAAGTAGAGCGCGACGCGCATCGCCGGGATCAGGCCGATCACCACGGGCGAGGTGCCCAGCTCGGCGAGGAAGGGGGCGAGCACGAGGCTGCCGTGGAAGAACGCGTCCCCGGCGGTCACGAAGACGCCGTTCACCACCCCCAGGAGGAAGTTGCGGTCCCAGCGCCGGTCGTTCACGCACTGCGATGCTACCCCTGCCGGCCGGGCGGCTAGCGCAGGGCGTGGGCCGGCTGACCGGTGCCTACGAGTACCTGTCGGGACGCAGCGCCTCGAGCGGCAGGTCGGGGGTGCCGCCCGCGACGAGCTCGGCCACCGCGCGCCCCGTCACGGGGGCGAGGCTCACGCCGAGCATCGCGTGCCCCGTGGCCACCACGAGGCCGGGGAGGCGCCGCGGCACGCCCAGGTAGGGCAGGCCGTCCGGTGACACGGGTCGGTGGCCGCGCCACGGCGTCGCCGCCTCGAAGGGGGCGGGGTCGAGCCGCGGCAGGTAGCGCCTCAGCGCCTCGACGATGCCGCGCACGCGCCGCGCGTTCGGCGCCGCCTCGTCGGCGGCGAGACCCGCCAGCTCCATCGTGCCGCCCACGCGCAGCCTGCCCTCCAGCGGCGTCACGGCCACGCGCGCCTCGGTCAGGATCGCCGGCAGGCGCGGCCCCGACGCCGGCGCCGGGACGGTGAGGCTGTAGCCGGTGCCCGCCTCGAGCGGCAGGCGCAGGCCGACGCCGCGCGCCAGCCGCGAAGACCAGACGCCGGCGGCGAGCACCACCGCGTCGGCGAGCTCGCGCAGGCCCGCGCCGGAGACGCCGACGACGCGGCCCGCCCGCGTGAGCAGGCGCTCGACGGGCGCCCCGCGGCGCACCTCGCCACCCCGTGAACGCACCGACTCCAGCAGGCGGGACATCAGCGCCGCCGGGTCCAGGTGCGCGTCCTCGCGGTAGTGGACGGCCCCGGCGACCGCGTAGCCGGCGTCCGGCTCGAGGTCGGCCACGCCGGAGGCGTCCAGCACGGCCACGTCGAGGCCCAGCCGCGCGGCCCTGGCGGCCAGGGCCGTCTCCTCGGCGAGCCCGTGCGACGTGGCGCAGAGCATCAGCAGGCCGTCGCCGCGCAGGCCGAACGGGCCGACCTCGTGCTCGAGCTCCGCGTAGGCGGCGCGGCTCGCCCGCGCCAACGCCAGCAGCACGCGGCTGGCGGACGCGGCCCGGGCGGGCCGCGACGCGCGCCAGAACGCCACGCCCCAGCGCAGCAGGTCGAGCGACGCCCGCGGCACCAGGCGGAACGGGCTCTCGGGGTCGGGCATCCAGCGCAGCGCCTGCGCCACGGCCCCCGGCGCGGCGAGCGGCACGAAGTGGCTCGGCACGACCATGCCGGCGTTGCCGTACGACGCGCTCTCCTCGCCCTCGGCGCCGCGGTCGACGACGAGGACCTCGTGGCCGTCCGCCAGCAGGTGGTGAGCCGCCGACAGGCCGACGACCCCCGCGCCGACCACGACGACCCTCACGGGAACCCTCCCCGCGCGCTCGGCGGGTCCGCGTTCACGCCCGCCCCGCGGCGGGCGGGATACCGTGCGCGTAGGGGTCGTCTGGGTCCAGGAGCAGCGTCGCCTCGGCCGTCACGTGCGCCGTGCCCGTGATCGTGGGCATCACGCCGCCGTCGGGAGCGGGCTCGTACGCGGCCTCGAACACGCTGCCTATCACGCTCTCCTGCCGCCACACCGCGCCGGGCGCCAGCAGGCCGTCCTCCGCCAGGCAGGCGAGCTTCGCGCTCGTGCCGGTGCCGCACGGCGACCGGTCGTAGGCGTCGCCGGGGCAGAGCACGAAGCTGCGCGAGTCGGCGACGGGGCTGGGGCCGAACAGCTCGACGTGATCGACCTCGTGGCCCTCGCCCGTGACGCCGGCCTCCGCCAGCGCGGCCTTGATGCGCCGCGCCCACTCGGTGAGCGCCGGGACGTTGCCCGGCTCCACGGCGAGGCCGTGGTCGTGGCAGAGGAAGAACCAGTTGCCGCCGTAGGCGAGCTCGCCCGTGACTCTGCGCGTGCCGCCGCCCGGCGCCTCGAACGTCACGCTCACGCCGCGCCGCAGGCGGTACGAGCGGACGTTCGCCACGCTCACGCGCCCGTCCTCGTGCAGGCGCGCCGCGACGGTGCCGACCGGCGTCTCGATCAGGTGCTCGCCGGGCGCGGCGCGCCCCAGGTGCGCCAGCGTGACGACGAGGCCGATCGTCCCGTGGCCGCACATCCCCAGGTAGCCGACGTTGTTGAAGAAGATCGCGCCGGCGAGGGCCCGCTCATCGTGCGGCTCGCACAGCAGGGCGCCGACGAGCACGTCGGACCCGCGCGGCTCGTTCACCGCCGCGCGCCTGAGCCAGTCGTGCTCGGCGCGCAGGCGCTCCAGGCGCTCGCTCAGTGGGCCCGTGCCCAGGTCGGGCCCGCCCGCGACGACGACCCGCGTCGGCTCCCCGCCCGTGTGGGAGTCGACGACCTGCAGGCGCTTGACGTGGCCGGTCGGCTGCATGCCCTCGCTGAGGGATTGTATGTGTAGGCGAGAGCGCGGCGCAGCGGAACGGCCCGGAAGGAGCTCGCTATGCAGGTGGCATGGGACGGGGTCATCCCCGCGATCACGACGCCGTTCACCGAGGCCATGGAGGTCGACCTGGACCTGCTGGCGCGCCACGCGCGGTGGCTCGTCGACGCCGGCTGCGTCGGCGTCGTGCCCTTCGGCTCCCTGGGCGAGGGCGCCACGGTGACCTACGCCGAGAAGCTGCGCGCCGTCGAGCGCCTGGCCGAGGAGCTGGGAGACGCGGCGCCGGTGATCCCCGCCGTGTCGTCGCTGTCGACCGCCGAGGCCGTGCGCTACGTGCGCGACGCCGAGGCGGCCGGGGCGAGCGGCTTCATGGTCCTGCCGCCCTACGTCTACGCCGGCGACTGGCGCGAGATGCGCGCCCACGTCTCCGCCGTGCTCGAGGCGACCGCGCTGCCCTGCATGCTCTACAACAACCCCCTCGCCTACGTCACCGACTTCCTGCCCGAGCAGGTCGCCGAGCTCCACTCCGACTTCCCGCACCTGAACGCGGTCAAGGAGTCGAGCGCGGACGTCAGGCGCGTCACGTCCCTGAGGGCGCTGATGCCCGGGTCGTTCACCGTGCTCAGCGGCGTCGACGACCTCGTGGTCGAGGCCGTCGCCGCGGGCGCGCGCGGCTGGATCGCCGGGCTCGTCAACGCCTTCCCCGCCGAGTCCGTGCGCCTCTTCGAGCTCGCCGTCACCGGACGCTCCGGCGAGGCGTGGGACCTCTACCGCTGGTTCCTGCCGCTCTTGCGGCTCGACGTGGGCACGAGGTTCGTCCAGAAGATCAAGCTGGCGCAGGAGGCCGTCGGCTGGGGCTCGGCGCG
>DASVDQ010000069.1 GCA_036381035.1 Trueperaceae bacterium
CCGGCCTTCGCCGGTGACGGCTACCAGGCCCAGACCGGCCCGCGGGGCTTCACCACGGCGCCGTAGGCGAGACGCCGGGCAGAGCCGGCGCCCCCTCGGCCGGAGGGCGCATCGCGTTGGGCTGCCGCCGCCAGTCAGAAACCGGTGCACGGCACGGGGTTACAGTTGACGAACATCTCCGGAGCCGGGGGGTCCGCTTGAAGTTCAACGTCTCCTTCTACGACGCCTTCCGATCGAGCCTGAAGGACCTGACCACAGCCGAGCAGGGCGCGGTGATGACCGCGCTGGTCGAGCTGGCCGAGGACCCCAGCAGCCCGGGGCTCAACGTCCATCGCGTGGGGGACGCCGCCACCAAGTGCTGGTCGGCCCGGGTCAACGACGACATCCGCATCATCTTCTTCTGGGTGGAGCAGACGATAGTGCCGGCCTACGTGGCGCATCACGACGCGGCGTACCGCTGGGCCGAGGGCAGGGCGCTCGACGTCCACCCCGACACGGGGGCAGCCCAGATCGTGGTCGTGGGCGAGCGCCGCGAAGAGATCGTCATCCGCGTCAAGAAGCGCGAGGAGTACGACCCGCTGGCGGAGCGGCCGTTCAGGCACCTGACCGACGCCGAGCTCCTGGCCTACGGCACGCCCAGGTCTTGGCTCGACACGGTGCGCTCCGCCACGGTGAAGGCTTTCCTCGAGGAGATCGGCGACGCGCTGCCCGCCGAGTCGTGCGAGTTCCTGATGGCCGTGGCGTCCGGCGAGACGCCGCCCCCGCCGCCGCAGCGTGGCAAGAACCCGTTCACGCACCCCGACGCCAAGCGCAGGTTCTTCGTGGTGGAGTCCGACGACGACCTGAAGCGCGCGCTCCAGCTCGAATGGGAGCAGTGGATGCTCTACCTGCACCCCGCTCAGCGCGAGGCGGTCGAAAGGGACTTCGCGGGGCCCGCGCGGGTGACGGGCGGGCCGGGGACGGGCAAGTCCGTGGTGGCGGTGCACCGCGCCGCCCGCCTGGCGCGTGAGGGTCGCGGGCGGGTGCTGCTCACGAGCTTCTCGCGGACCCTGGCCGCCCACCTCAGGCAGCAGGTCGACAAGCTCATGGCCGGCGACCCGGCGCGCTCGCGCATCGACGTCGTGCACCTGCACCAGCTCGCCGTCGACCGGCTGGCCGAAGCGAAGGGCGCTGGCGTGAGGGTCGCGGACAACGCGGCGGTCGGTAGGGCGGCGAAGGCCGCCGCCGAGCGGCTCGAGGCGTCCTGGGTCACGCCGGCGTTCCTCGAGGCCGAGTGGAGCATGGTGGTCGACCCCTACGGGGTGAGCTCCTGGGAGGAGTACGCCCAGGTGGACCGCCCGGCGCGCGGCACCCCGCTGAACCGGTCGCAACGCGAGGACGCCTGGCAGGGGCTCGCGGCGATGCGCGGGTCGCTGGAGGGGCAGGGGCTGGCGACGTGGTCGGGCGTCTGCTGGGACCTCGTCGACCTCCTCGACGCGAGCGGCGAGAGGCCCTACGCCCACGTGATCGCCGACGAGGTGCAGGACTTCGGTCCCGCCGAGCTGAGGCTGCTGCGTGCCCTGGCCGAGCCCGGCACGAACGACGTCTTCCTGGCCTCGGACGCGAACCAGCGGATCTTCAAGCCGTACACGCCGGTCGCGAGGGCGGGCCTCGAGGTGCGAGGGCGCTCGATCACGCTACGCGTGAACTACCGCATGACGGAGCAGATCCGCCGGCTGGCCGACGGGATCGCCTCGGGCAAGCAGGAGTGCGACGAGCCCACCAGCCCCTCCGTGTCGCTCCTGAACGGCGCCGAGCCGGAGGTCCTCGTCCTACCCGGCGTGAACGCGGAGGTCTCCGCCGTCTCCGAGTGGCTGAAGAGGCTCGTGGCGAACGGCTACCGGCCCGGCGAGGTCGCGATCTTCGCGCGGAAGAAGGACCTGCTGCAGGACAGGGCGCACCGCGCCGTGAAGGGCGCCGGCCTGGAGAGCTTCAACCTCGAGTCGGACGAGCCCGCGCCCAGCAACCGCGTGGCGATCGGCACGATGCACAGGAGCAAGGGGCTCCAGTTCCGGGCCGTGGCCGTGATGGGCGTCGAGGACGGCACGGTGCCGCTGGACACCGTGCGCGCCAGGCAGCCCGACGAGGCCGCGCAGCGCGCCTTCCTGGAGATGGAGCGGAACCTGCTCTACGTCGCTTGTTCGCGGGCCAGGGAGAGGTTGATCGTCACCGGTGTCGGAAGACCCTGCGAGTTCCTAGCGCGGTGAGCCTTCGGCTCGAGGAAGACTCAGGTGGCCGGTAGTAGATGGGGGTGCAGCCTATGAGGAGCGGACCGTTCGGCGAGGTCGACCACGGTGACCCTCGCCTCCTCGACGCGCTCCTCAAAGCCACCGGGGCGCTCGAGCGCTGGACGCAGAAGGTGGAGCGGCGTCCCGCGCCGGTAGGCGCTCGGTCGGGAGACGCCGCAGCCAGGTAGTCAGGCGACCGCTCTTGAGACGCTGCAGCCTGGTAGTAAGGCGCCCGGTGGACGCGGCCGGCGCGAGGGGCGACCATGACGACCGTGGCCACGGACCTGCCCACCCTCTACCACCGCGGGAAGTCGGGCGCCCTGTACTCCTGGCGGGTCTGGTCCGAGGGCGCTGACGTCGTCACGGAGTACGGGCTCGTGGACGGCGCGAAGCAGCTCGCCCGCAAGACCGCCAGGCCGAAGAACGTCGGCCGGGCGAACGCCACCACGGCCGAGGAGCAGGCGCTGCTCGAGGCGCGGTCGATGTGGCGGCACAAGCGCGACCGCAAGTACTTCGAGTCGGTCGAGGAGGCCATGGGCGAGCTCATCCGCCCGATGCTCGCGCACGACTTCGCGAAGCGCCGGGAGAAGCACATCGACTACCCGGCGTTCGTGCAGCCCAAGCTCGACGGCGTGAGGGCGCTGGCGTTCTGGGACGGCGGGCGCGTGGAGGTGATGAGCCGCAGCGGCAAGAGCTGGCGCGCGCTCGGGACCGTCGAGCACATCGCTGCGGCCCTCGAGCGGGTCCTGCCGCGGCGCCTGATCTTCGACGGCGAGGTCTACGCGCACGGCGAGACGTTCCAGGAGACGACGCGGCTGGTCAAGAAGTACCGCGAGGGCCGCAGCGAGAAGCTCTTCCTGCACGTCTACGACGTGGTCGACCGCGACGCCCTCGACATGCCCTTCAAGGAGCGCTACGCGAACTACCTGAGGCCGCTGCCGGAGAAGCTCGCGGCGCCCCAGCATCTTGAGGTCGTGCGCACCGAGCTCGTCGACCGCGAGGAGGAGGTGTTCGAGCGCCAGCGCGAGTTCGTGGAGCTCGGCTACGAGGGCGCGATCCTCCGCACCGCCGACGGCGTCTACCAGTACGGGGCGCGCAGCTTCGA
>DASVDQ010000070.1 GCA_036381035.1 Trueperaceae bacterium
CCCGTACTGGGCGGCCACCCGGCGCGAGGCCTCAACGTACGGCACGCCCTCCGCCTTCAGGTTCACCAGGCGGCGCGCGAGGAGCTTGGGGTCGGTGAGGTTCCGCCAGAAGACGCTCAGGTCGTCCTCGAGGATCCGCACCGTCTCCCTGATGAGGGTGTCGCGGCGGGGGTCGGTGGGGAGGAACCCGGCCCTGGCGGGCACGGTCTCGGCGATGCGCCTGAGCACCCACTGGATCTCGGCTTGCTCGAGGAGCTCCTCGGGTTCGATGGCGTACCCGAGCCAGTCGAGTTCGCCGGCGAGCCACTCGACCTCGAGCTCGTACAGCCTGGCCTCGATGACGAGGCGGTCGAGCAGCGGGCGCGCCGCGGCGAGCGCCTCCCTGAGCCACTTGGCGTGCAGTCGGCGGGCGGCCGTCCACACCTCCGGCGAGTACCGGCGGACGGCCGCCTCGACCTGCGCCAGGTGCCGGGCGCGCGCTAGGCGGGGGTTAGTCCTCGGCCGGCGTGGCATCGGGCCCGCCCGCGGCGAAGTCGCCGGCGGGGAGCATCGTCGTCGGCAGCAGCGGCTTGGTCTCGCCGGCCGGCTCGTACCCGAGCACCTGCCTGGCTTCCGCCTGGGAGAGGACGGGGGCGCCGGCGGCCTTCACGAGCGCTTCCACCTTCCGCATGAGCTGCTCGGCGTCGTCGAACGTCAGCTCGAAGTCGTAGTCCGTGATGCCGAGCCCGCTGGGGGCGGGGGCGTGGAGGATGCGGTTGATGATCGCGACGGCCGGCGCTGCGAACGGGATGAGCGCCTGCGTCACGAAGTCGTCCGCTTGTGTCTCGGCCGTCGCCCTGTACCCGCCTTCCGGCAGGCCCAGGTTGATGAGGCTGACGTGCCGCACTGCGAGGATCTCGTCGCGTGCGAGCTTCGCGGTGTTCGGGAAGGTGGGGTCCTCGAGCTTGTGGTCGAGCGCCTGCGCGGTGACGGTGATGCCGCCGGGGTACTGGAGGATGAGGTTCCGGCCGGCCATGTCGCCGGCGTTGGCCTCGAGGAAGCCGCGGACCTGCTCGAAGAGGGCGTCGAGGGCGTCGTCGCCAGGCTTCTGCCCCGTCCAGGTCGGATCCTCGGTGACGGTCACGAGGTAGCGAGGCGTGCCGTGGTTCTTGAAGAAGCCCTTGAGGTACCGCCTGTGCTGGTTGTCGACCTCGACGCTGTCACGCGCCGCGATCCAGGAGGGCAGGCCGTAGAAGCTCGACGCGAGGTTCGTCTGCCGTTGATGCAGGAACTCGCGGACTTCCTTGTCGGCGGCCTTGCGGGTGCCGAACGGTACGAAGTCGACCGGCTTCCCGAACGGGTCCTCCTGCCTGAGGACGAGGCCGGTGTCGCGCGCCTCGTACCAGACGAACTGCGGCAGCAGGTGGCTGACCTGCATGGGTTCGCGGCCGGCCTGGTCGCGGAGGACCTCGACGAACACGTTCCCGGTCTGGTCGTTCGCGACGCACAGGGCGCGGAGGAGGGCGGGCAGGTCGAGTTCGCTGGCGCCCTCCCGCCCGATCGTCTCGCGGGACAGCCAGGCCTTCGCGCGGCGGTAGTTCTCGTCGCTGGCCTTGTCGAAGTCGCTGGCGCGGTCGAGGGGCTGGCCGAGGGTGTCCACGTCGCGGGCTGCGAGGTCCCACTTGGCGCTGGAGACGGCGTCGGCGAGGAGGTTGCCGATCGCGCCCAGCCACGGCGAGGCCAGGTAGAAGTCGATCAGCTGCGACGCCGGGATGGGCCAGGGGACGCGGACGCGGGCGTCGTGCGTCTGCGCCGCCTCGCTGGGTTCGGCCTCCAAGGGCGTGTCGATGCGCAGCTGCAGGGCCGGCTCGAGGTCGAGGGCGGTCGTGGCGAACGCGCGGGCCCTCACGGCCGCGGCGCGGGGCTTGCTCTTGCTCATGCGGTGGCTCCCCTCACCCGGAACCCTGACGGTTCCGGAGCGGCGTACGCGTACGCGAGCGCGTCGACCATGTCGTCATGCCTCCCGACCGGGAACGCCAGCAGCTCGTCCTCGAACTCGCCGGGCAGACCCGGGACGTGTGTGACGAGGCCCTGCTGGTACCGGGCCTCGAGCGGCTGAAAACGCGTCACCTTGTCCCGGTCGGGCTTCACTCCGAGCACAGGCAGCTTCGTCGTGCGCAGAAGCTCCTGGATGACGGCGGCCTGGAACTGCACCTGCTCGATGGCGATGCTGCGTGGCTGCCACTTCCCTGCCATGCTCTCGACGAAGCGCAGCACGTCGTGGAACGACGCGCGGATCCTCTGAACGTCGAGGACGAACAGTCGCCCGTCCGTGGCGCGGCCGAGGACCGCGACGGCGGTGTAGTCCGCATCGGTCTTGGTGCTGATGGCGAGGTCTACGCCCATCGTGACACTCAGGCCGTCCGGGGCGGGCCCGTGCTTCAGCCAGGCGCGGCTGATGCGCGCGCCGCCGGCATCAACGAACTCTGCCAGGTACTCCTGGCGGAACACGAGCTCGGGCAGTTCGCGGCGGGCGTCCTCAATCTCGGCGGGGTCGATGTAGGGGTTCGCGCTGGTCGGCGCGGATGCGCTGAACCAGTCCGGGCGGTCGTCGCGCTGTCCGCGCTGGAACAGGTCGTAGAAGTAGTTGCGGCCCTTGGGGGTGCTGAGGAAGTCAGCCTCTCCCTTCAGGTCGGTGAGTGTGGGGCGGATGACGGCGGGCCAGGCCTCCTCGAGGCCGGGGACCATGGCGGCCTCGTCGACGATGACGCGCTTGTACTTGCGGCCGCGGACGCTGTCGGCGCGGTCGAGGCTCCAGAAGTCGATCACGCCGCCGCCCCACGTCTCGAGGCGCATGAGCTGCTCGTCCTTGTGCCGGATGGCCTCGCCGTAGAAGCGTTTCGTGTCGCGCCAGACCTCCTCGAGCATCTTGTACGTGGGGCTGAACCACGCCACGGGGTAGCCGTGCAGAGCGGGCGTGAGGCGGTGCACGCCGAGGACGGTCTTCCCGAAGCGGCGGCCCATGCAGAGCGCGTTGAAGCGCCGGAGCCGTTGGAGGACCTGTACCTGGCCGGCATGCGGTCTAGGTAGCCGGACCGTTAGGGTTCGGGTCGTCATACTCGACCTTGATCACGAGGTCACCGCCGCCGGGGCCGATCAGTTCGGTCTGGGTGCGCTCCCGGTACTTCTCCGGCCTGTGTGCCTTCAACAGCGTCACCATGAGCTGGTCGCTGTACTCACGTACCTGCCCGACCTTCTCGCCCTTCTGGTAGACGGGCTTCAGGACACCGTCCCTCGCGCGGCGCCAGGCTTCCTTCTCGAGGCTGTCGACAGCGACCTCTACCGCGTCGTCCCACGCGGCGGCGAACGCCTCGTCGGCCTTGTACCAGTCGTAGGCGGTGCTGCGGGGGACGCCGGCCTTCTTCGCGGCGGCGCTGACGTTCGCCATGCGGGCGAGCTCGGCGAGGAAGCGGCTCTTGCGCTGCTCGACCGAGTCCTCGCGGGCGCGTTGGCGTGTCCGAGTCGTCCGAGCGTCGGCCATGGCTCAGGCCCCGATCGTGATGACGGTGGCGCCCTCGACGCTGCCGTAGAGCTGGCGGCACTCGGCGCGCGTGATGACGCGCCTCGTGGTGACGAGTGGGTTGGCCTGCGTGGCGTGCGTCCATGCGAGGCCGGTGAGGGCCTTGAGGATGAGGTGCGCGGCGGTGTCGGCGTTGGGGATGCTCTGGGCTGGCCAGCTGGTCGGTGGTAGGTTCTCGTCCGACGTGTAGACGAGCAGGAGGTCGACGTGCACGTGCCCGTGCGGTACGAGCGGGTGGCCGCGGCGTCCGAGGCCGAGGCGCCTGGCTTCGGTGCGGACGGCGTCGACGTAGGCGGCCGCTGGGACGTTGTCTCGGCCGTCGCCGTTGCGTTCCCGGGATTGTGGCCTGCCTGGGATGACGATGCGCACCGCCGCCTCCTTCGCGGGGGATCGTGCGCCCCGGAGGGGCGGTGCTGGGTTGATGGTAGCAGACGATGTGATGGTCATGAGTCCCCTGGTATCTCCTCGATCTGGACGGTGAGCGCGCCGCCCTGGCGCGGCTCGGCGCGGACGATGGTGAGTCGGTCGATCTGGCTGTCGTTGGCGTAGACGCGGGCGAACTCGAGCGCGTCCAGCGCGGGCTTGGCTCGGTTGTCGACGTCCATGCGGCGTCGGTCGGGTGGGTGGAGGGTGAGGGTGACGGCGAGGCGTGCGGTGCCGAGGCGTGGGCTGCCTTGCTCTGCGACGGCGGCGAGGACGTCGGCGCGATACCGGCGGGCTTTGGCTGAGAGGACGGTGCGGTTACCGACGCGGCGCCAGCTGGTGTTGAGGGTGGGTGGCCAGGGGAGCTCGAGGGTCACCGGGGCAGCCTCTCGTCTCTGCCCTTGATTTCGGTGACGGTGCCGCTGGCCATGCGGGAGAGGATGGCGGCGGCGCTTTCGGGGTCTGGGGCGAGTTGGTTGGCGGCGTCGAGTGGGCGGTGGTTGGCGGTGAAGATGATGGTCTTTTCTTGTGACCAGCGGGTTTCGAGGGTGGCGTAGAAGGTTTCGTAGACGAATTCGGTGGGTTTGATCTTGCCGAGGTCGTCGAGGATGAGGATGTCGGGGTGGTGGAGGTGGGGGCGTGGGGGGCCGTCGGGGGCGAAGGATGCGCGGATCTGGGCGAAGAGGGCGGCGATGCCGTGGAAGGCGACGGTGTGACCGGTTTCGGCGAGGTGGTGGCCTGTGGCGATGGCGAGGTGGGTTTTGCCGTTGCCGGCGGGGCCCCAGAGGTAGAG
>DASVDQ010000071.1 GCA_036381035.1 Trueperaceae bacterium
CGGCGGCGTGGGCCTCGGCATCGGGGCGGGCGTGAACGTCGCCGTCAACGCCTTCGCCGGCGGCGAGTTCAGCCTGTCGCAGGCGGGCCTCCCCGAGGGCGGGATCTTCCTCGAGGCCGGCCCGTCGCTAGGGTTCAGCCCCTTCGTCTTCGGCGTCACCGCCAAGCTGGGCTTCAACTACCACTTCTAGCGATACGAGACCTGACAGTGCAGGGCCCCTGCCTGGTGCGGGGGCCTCGTCTTCTTGTGGTGCGACCGGAGGGGTCCAGGCTCAACCCAGTAGGTAGAGGACGTCGGTGACGGCGCCGGGCAGGTCGGCGGGCTTGAGGCCGCGCTTCTTGATGCTGAAGCCGGGCGGGTAGCGCGTGACCTCGACGGCGAAGGGGAGCCGCTTCAGCGCCCTCGCGTCGTAGTCGAGGTCGCCCACGTCGCCGTGCAGGCTGATCTGCACGTCGGTCATGTGCTCCTTGACGGTGGCCACGCCCTTCGAGCCGGCGAGGATCCGCAGCCGGGTCAGCTCGACGAACGCCTTCACCTCGGGCGGGAACGGTCCGTAGGCCTCGCGCAGCTCCTTGGCCACGCGCGACACCTCGGCGAGGGAGTCGGTCTCGGCGAAGCGTCCGTAGAAGGCGACCCGCTCGTCGTCGTCCTGCAGGTAGGTGGGGCTGAGGCGGGCGTCGACGGAGAGGTCGATCGTCACCTGGGGCCTCTCGGCGGCGCGCTGCTCGCCCTTGAGCTTCGCGATCTCCTCGGCGAGCAACTCGGTGTAGACCTCGAGCGAGACCGCGCTGATGTGGCCGTGCTGCTCGGGCCCCAGCAGGTTCCCGACGCCGCGTATCTCCATGTCCTTCTCGGCCAGGAGGTGGCCGGAGCCGAGGTCGTTCAGCTCGGCGATCGCGTAGAGCCGACGCTGCGCCTGTTCCGTGAGGCGTCCCGGGTAGAGCAGGTAGGCCCAGGCCTCGGTCTCGCGCCGGCCCACCCGGCCGCGGAGCTGGTAGAGCTGGGCGAGCCCCAGCCTGTCGGCGCGCTCGATGACCAGCGTGTTGGCGCCCGTGATGTCGAGGCCGGACTCGACGATCGTCGTCGACAGCAGCACGTCGTAGGCGCCCTCGTCGAAGCCGATCATGACCTCCTCCAGCTCGTCCTCCGGCATCTGGCCGTGCGCCACGCCGATGCGCGCCTCCGGCACGAGCTGCGAGAGGGTGCGTGCCCTGAGGCTCATCGAGCCGACGCGGTCGTGGATGTAGAACACCTTGCCGCCGCGCTCCATCTCGAACAGCACCGCGTCGCGCACGGTGAGCGGGTCGTAGGGCTGTAGAACGGTCTGTATGGGCTTGCGACCCTGCGGCGGGGTGAGGATCTGGCTGACGTCCCGCAGGCCCACCAGGCTCATGTAGAGCGTGCGCGGGATCGGCGTGGCCGACAGCGACAGCACGTCGACGTCGGCCTTGAGGCTCTTCAGGCGCTCCTTCTGGCCCACGCCGAAGCGGTGCTCCTCGTCCACGACGAGGAGCCCGAGGCGCTTGTAGGCCACGCCTTCGGCCAGCAGCCGGTGCGTGCCGACGACGATGTCCACGCTGCCGCTCTTCAGGCCCTCGATGACGTCCCTGGCCTGCCTGTCTGGCGTGAAGCGCGAGAGCATCTCGACGCGCACCGGCAGACCCGCGAAGCGCTCCCTGAACGTGTCGAAGTGCTGCTTCGCCAGGACCGTCGTGGGCACGAGCATCGCGACCTGGTAGCCGTGCCCGACGACGCGGTGCGCGGCGCGTATCGCGACCTCGGTCTTGCCGAAGCCGACGTCGCCCGAGATCAGGCGGTCCATCGGCACCTCGCGCCCTAGGTCGGCGAAGACGTCCTCGACGGCCTTGGCCTGGTCCGGCGTCAGCTCGAAGCCGAAGTTCCTCTCGATGAGCGGGTCCCAGTCGGGCAGCGGCGGGAACGCCGTGCCCTTCGAGACCTGCCGCTTGGCGTAGGCCTTGATGAGCTCGGCCGCCAGCTCGGACGCGTTGACGCGCGCCTTCTCGCGCGCCCGCGCCCACTCGTTCGTGCCCAGGGTCGACAGGCGCGGCGGGTCGTCCGTGGTGCCGGGGTGCCGGCGCACCAGCGGGAGCTGCTCGACGGGCAGGTAGAGCTTGCCCTCGCCGGCGTACTGGAGCAGCAGGTAGTCGCGCGTGACGCCCACCACCTGCCGCGGCTCCAGGCCGAGGAAGCGGCCGATGCCGTGGTCGGGGTGGATCAGGTAGTCGCCCACGGTGAGCTGGGAGGCGTCGTGGACGGCCTTGCCGGGCAGCCGCTTGAGGCGGCGGCCGCCCTGGTAGCCGTAGAGCAGCTCCTCGCTGAGCACGACCTCGCGGCGCTCCGGGTCGCGGTAGCCGCCCTGCGCGCCCTTCGCGATCAGCAGCGACACCTGGCCCGGCCGGTCGCCCACCTCGTTGCGCCAGTGCGACTCCTGCTCGTCCAGGACCTTCTCGCGCAGGTAGCGCCCGGTGCGCTCGAAGCGCAGGAGCAGGTGCACCGAGTAGCCGTCGCGCAGCCACATGTGGACGTCCTGCGCGAACGCCGTCAGCTTGCCGCGGTAGTAGCCGAGCGGCTCGAGCGGCGCGCTGGCGCGCTCCAGGTCGAGGGGGTCGCGGCCGAAGCTCACGACCTCCCGCCCCGCCAGGTAGCCCCACAGCCAAGCCGTGCCGAGGACCTCAGTCGAAGCGGCCCCTCCGGTGTCGCCTGACGGCGGCTGGTCGTCGTCGGGCGCGCTCCCCGGCCCCGCGTCGCCACGCCGCGGCGCGCCGTCCCCCGCGGTCCCTCGCCCGCCGCGCGTCTCGGCCGCTTCGTCGGGTACCGCGCCGGGCATCAGCTCGGGCGCGTCGAGGAACACGACCCCGGGCAGGTGCTCGAGGAGCCTGGTGGTCCACGTCGACCTGTCGTACTCGGCGAGCGACACGGGGGCCAGCACGTGGGAGGACCTGGGCTCACCGGCCAACGTGAGCGCCTCGAGCTCGTCGCCGAAGAACTCGAGGCGGAGCGCGCCGTCGGCGTCGTCGGCGGAGAGGTGCACCGTCACGGTGTCGCCCCGCACGGTGAAGCCGGGCAGGGCGTCGCGCTCGAAGCCGAGCCTCACCAGGGAGGCGAGCAGGTCGTCGCGGTGGTAGTCGCGCCCCGCCTCGAGCCGCAGCGCCAGCGCGCGCGGGTCGGCGGGCACGGGGCTGAGCGCCCGGTCGAGGCTGACGACGACCTTCTCCCTCAGCTCGTGCCAGTCGGCCGGGCCGGGCTCGACGGTGACGTCGGCGCCGAAGACCCTGGCGTCGGCGAACAGCGGCAGGCGGTCGGCCGTCGTGAGCAGCACCGCCGGTCCCTCGTGGCGCGCGAACAGCGCCAGGCGCGCCACGCTGGGCAGGCCCAGGAGGCGGCCGGCGGCTGTCCTGGTGAGGGGTTCCCTAGTCGTCATGGTCGGGGTGGTCCAGGGCGGCGCGGTAGGCGGCGTTGCGCGGGGCGCCCAGCGCCGCGAGCGCGCCGCGCAAGAGCCTACCCCTAACCCCGGCCGCGGCGAGTCGCGCGGCCGCCTCCTCGGCGGTGAGGCCGCCCAGGGCGGGCTCGGGGTGGTCGTCCTCGGCGTGCGGGCGCGGCCCCACGACGACCACGACCTCGCCGCGCGCCGGCGCCGCGGCGAAGCGGGTCGCCAGCTCGCCGAGCGTGCCCCTCACCGTCTCCTCGTGGAGCTTCGAGATCTCGCGGCTCACGCTGGCGGGCCGCGCCTCGCCGCAGGCCTCGGCCAGGTCGCGCAGCGTCTCGGCCAGGCGGTGCGGCGACTCGTAGACCACGCTGGTGGCGTGGCTCGCGGCGATGTCCCGCAGCCGGCGCGAGCGCGAGCTGCCCTTGCGCGGCAGGAAGCCCTCGAAGGTGAAGCGGGCGGTGGGGAGCCCGGAGGCGACGAGGGCGGGCACGAAGGCCGTGGCGCCGGGCAGGACCTCGACCTCCACGCCGGACGCCAGCGCCAGCCGCACGAGCTCCGCGCCGGGGTCGGAGATGCCGGGCGTGCCCGCGTCGGTCACGTAGGCCACCCACCCGTGCTCCTCGAACAGCGCCGGCGCCCGGGAGGGGATCGTGTGGGCGTCGAGGCGCTCGAGACGCGCCGCGATGCCGTGGTGGTCGAGCAGCACGCGCGTGCGGCGGGTGTCCTCGGCGGCGACGACGTCGGCCTGCCGCAGGACGTCTAGCGCCCTGAGGGTCACGTCCCCGAGGTTGCCCACCGGGGTCGGCACGAGCGTGAGCCTCCGGGCCACCGTGGGCGCGCGGCCCTCCGTCATGAGCCGAGGCTACCGCGGCGGCGGGGTCAGCGCGCCTCGGCCACGAAGCGGGTCAGGCCCGTGTGGGGGTAGTAGAACGCCAGGATCTGGCTGTAGTCGTAGCCGGCGCTCGCCAGGGCGCGCGCGCCGTACTGGCTCATGCCGACGCCGTGTCCCCAGCCGTCGCCGCTGACGGTGAGGCCGCCCTGCACCCGGAACGACATCGACTTGAGCCCCCAGGACCGCGCCAGGGACCTCAGCTGGGCGCCGCGCAGCACGCGCGTGCCCCGGGTGCCGGCGACCTCCAGCTCGCTGACGCGGCCTGACTCCGAGAGCGCCAGCACGCGCAGCGACGTGACGTCGCCGACGTCTAGGCCGGCCGCCGCCAGCGAGGCGCCGAGGCTGCGGCCGTCCAGGCGCACGGACCAGGAGCGGTGCGGGCTGCTCGAGCGCGCGTCCTCGCGCGCCACCAGGTACGGCGTCCACGTGCCCCACACCTCGGCGCTGGAGGCCAGCGTGCCGCCGGAGTCGGCGTGGTAGTAGGTCCGCGCCGGGGCGCCGCCGTAGGTCACGACCACGCCGGCGGTGGCGGCGATCGCGGCGTCGGTGCGCGGGTTCTCCGCCGCGACGCCGCGGTAGACCTGGCAGTCCTCGGTGGCGCACAGGTCGTAGCGGGCCGCGGGGTCGAGCGAGGTGAGCGTGTAGCTGCGCGCGGCGACGGCCTGGGCCTTGAGCGCCTCGAGCGGCCACGACGCCGCCATCTCGGCGGGGACGACGCCGCGCAGGTAGTCCTCGACGCCGACGACGTTCACGACCTCCACGCCGCCCTCGACCGCCGACAGCCGCACGGCGCCGCGGTAGCGGCGGCCGTCGAAGGCGAACAGGCCGGTCTCCGGCTCGAGGGTCAACGTCTGCCCCACCGCCGCCCCGTCGACGTAGAGGGTGCCGTCAAGTGCCGTCACGGGCCACTCGAGGCCAGCACCGGCCCTGAAGCGCCGGCGCCCGTCGACCAGCCCCACGTGCGGCCCGTCGAGGTCGACGACGACGCTGGGCTCCACGGCCAGCAGGACGCGGACGACGGCGGACCCGCCCACGGCCTGGGCGAGGGCCGCCGGGGCCAGCGCCAGGCACAGGGCCGCCGCGGCGAGCAGGAGACGCCGCACGCGGGGTGGACGTAGGCGAGGACGGCGCGTGCCGGCGCGCATCACCAGGCGAGTATGCCAGGCGCGCCCGTCGCCGGGCTCGGGACTATCCCACACGGAGGACCACGCCTAGCGACGACGGCGTACCGGACGCGTTCCCGCCCGCCGGCCAGGGAGCCAGCCACCCGAGGCGATCGCGCCCGACGGCCGCCGCTCCCGCGAGAGCGCCGGCTGTCCGACTTCCGCCGCGCCGCTAGAGGCCCGTGGACCCCCGCGCTACAGGTCGCTGCCGCCCGGCATCGTGAGACGGAACACGCCCGTGGCGTCCTGGTACGTCACCCTCACCGTGTAGACGCCGCCCCCCAGGGCGAAGACCTCGTCGAGCGCGATCCGCTCGCCGGCGCGGTACGTGCGCTCGAAGACCTTGGACTCGGGCGCGCCGGGTGCGTTGGTCTGGAAGCTGGCCGGCCGCTCGTAGAGCACCGCGACCGTGACCGACCCGCGCCTCACGAGGCCGCTGAAGCCCACGGGCATGTCCTCGCGCATCAGCGTGCGCCGGCTGGTCTCCGCCACGTGGTCCATCTTGTAGAGGAGTATGGGCGTCTGGGTCGGCACCCCGAGGTACCAGCCCCTGAGCTCGCCCACCACGAAGAAGATCGCCGCGAGCACCAGCAGGAAGCCGAGCAGGTCGCGCATGTGAGGCGGATGATAACGCGCCCGGGCCGCGCGGCTCCGTGGGCTTTGCCGCGTTGTCGCCCTCCTGTCTCCGGCTCGGGCGGAGCGGAACGGGCGCCCGCGGTGGTCCCCACCCACGCCGGCGACGACGAGCAGCGCGCCCGCCGCCGTGATGGAACGGGCGCCGCGGCCCGTCGTGGCAGCGGCGCCCGCCCTCGCCTACGCGGACCGGGACCTCAAGGCGCCACGCTGCCGGCGGACGCGCGCTTGATGTTGCGCAGCACGGTGTGGAGGATGCCGCCGTTGCGGAGGTAGTCGACCTCGACGGGCGTGTCGAGACGCAGCACGGCCTCGAACTCGGTGGCGCTGCCGTCGTCGCGCCGGGCCGTGACCCTCACGCGCTGGCGCGGCTCGAGCGGCTCGGCGACGTCGATGTCGTAGGTCTCGGTGCCGGTGAGGCCCAGCACCTCGGCGTCCTGGCCGTCGAGGAACTGCAACGGCAGCACGCCCATGCCCACGAGGTTCGACCTGTGGATGCGCTCGAAGCTGCGGGCGATGACGGCCTTGACGCCGAGCAGGTACGTGCCCTTCGCCGCCCAGTCGCGACTCGAGCCCATGCCGTAGTCCTGGCCGGCGATCACGATGGTCGGCACGCCCTTGGCGATGTAGCTGCGGCTGGCGTCGTAGATGCTCTTGACCTGGCCGTCGGTGAAGTCGGTCGTGTAGCCGCCCTCGGTGCCGGGGGCGACCTGGTTCTTGAGCCTGATGTTCGCGAACGTGCCGCGGGTCATGACCCTGTCGTTGCCGCGGCGCGAGCCGTAGGAGTTGAAGTCCTTCTTCTCGACGCCGCGCTCGATGAGGTACTGCCCGGCGGGGCTGTTCACGGCGATCGAGCCGGCCGGCGAGATGTGGTCGGTGGTGACGGAGTCGCCCACCTTCACCAGGACCCGCGCGCCGCGGATCGGCTCCACGGGGGCCGGCTCGTCCGGCATGTCGATGAAGAACGGCGGCTCCTGGATGTAGGTGGAGCTCTCGTCCCACTCGAAGAGCGTGCCGCCGCGCACGGGGATCGCGTTCCACTTCTCGTTCGAGCGCTCGATCCCGTCGTAGATGCGCCGGAACGTCTCGGGGTTCATCGCCCTCTCCATGTGGGCGACGACCTCGGCGTGCGTCGGCCACAGGTCGCGCAGGTAGACGGGGTTCCCCTGCGCGTCGTGCGCCAGCGGGTCGTTGACGATGTCGATGTCGACGGTGCCGGCGAGCGAGTAGGCGACGACGAGGGGCGGGCTCGCCAGGTAGTTCGCCTTCACGTGCGGGTTGATGCGTCCCTCGAAGTTGCGGTTGCCGGAGAGCACGCTGGCCGCGACGATGTCGCCCTCCTGGATCGCCTGCACGACCGGGTCGGGCAGCGGCCCCGAGTTGCCGATGCACGTGGTGCAGCCGTAGCCCACGACGTAGAAGCCGACCTGCTCGAGGTACGGCAGCAGGCCCGTGTCCTTGTAGTACTCGGTGACGACCTTCGATCCGGGCGCGAGGCTGGTCTTCACCCACGGCTTGGCCCTGAGGCCCCTCTCGGCGGCCTTCTTCGCGACGAGGCCCGCCGCGATCATCACGCTCGGGTTCGAGGTGTTGGTGCACGAGGTGATGGCGGCGATCACCACGTCGCCGTGCCTGAGGTCCCTCTCGACGTCGCCCATGCGCAGCCTGCCCGTGCGCCGCAGCGCGGCGTCGTCGAGCGCGAAGCCGCGCTCCTCGAACGGCTTCGTGAGGTCCTCGCGGAACTGACGCTGGACGTCGGCGAGGCGGATACGGTCCTGCGGGCGCTTGGGTCCGGCGACGGAGGGCTCGACGAGCGAGAGGTCGAGCTCGATGACGTCGGTGAAGACGGGGTCGGGGGTGGAGTCGTCGCGCCACAGCATGTTCGCCTTGGCGTAGCGCTCGACGGCCTCGACCTCGTCGGGCAGGCGCCCGGTCTGGCGGAGGTAGCGCAGGGTCTCCTCGTCGATCGGGAAGAAGCCCACCGTGGCGCCGTACTCGGGCGCCATGTTGCCGATCGTCGCCCTGTCCGGCACGGTCATGGCCTTGAGGCCGGGGCCGAAGAACTCGACGAACTTGCCCACCACGCCCTTCTTGCGGAGCATCTGCGTGACGACGAGCACCAGGTCGGTCGCGGTCGCGCCCTCGGGCAGGCTGCCGGTGATCTTGAAGCCGATCACCTCGGGCATGACCATGTAGTAGGGCTGGCCGAGCATCACGGCCTCGGCCTCGATGCCGCCGACGCCCCAGCCGAGCACGCCCAGGCCGTTGATCATCGTCGTGTGGCTGTCGGTGCCCACCAGGGAGTCGGGGTAGACGACCTCCCCGCCGAGGTGCGGCTTGCTGAGCACGCCCTTGGCCAGGTACTCGAGGTTCACCTGGTGGACGATGCCGGAGGCGGGGGGCACGACGTTGAAGTCGTCGAAGGCCGCCTGGCCCCAGCGCAGGAACTCGTAGCGCTCGCGGTTGCGCTCGAACTCGATCTCGGCGTTGCGGAGCAGGGCCAGCGGGCTGTCGTACTCGTCCACCTGCACCGAGTGGTCGATGACCAGGTCCACGGGCACCTGAGGGTTGATCAGCTCGGGGTCGCCGCCGAGGCGGTGCATCGCGCTGCGCAGGGCCGCCAGGTCGACGACGGCGGGGACCCCGGTGAAGTCCTGCAGCACGACGCGGGCCGGCATGAACGGTATCTCCTGGTCGGCCACGGACCTGGCGTCGTAGGCGGCCAGGCGCCTGACGTCGTCGGCGGTGACGACGTAGCCGTCCTCGTTGCGCAGGAGCGACTCGAGCAGGACGCGCACGCTGAACGGCATGCGGGAGACCTCGCCGAGCCCCGCCTCCTCCAGCGCGGCCAGGCGGTAGTAGTAGGCCTGGCCCGAGCCGGTGTCGAACGTGGACCGCGCCTCGAAGCTGTCTGGGTTCGTTCTGTCACGCATGTCTGCTCCCTACTCTCGGCTCGAGTCTCCGCCTAAACTACGTGACGTGAAGGAGCCAGAGTCACGTAGCAGGCCCGGGCGCTCCCGGCGCACCGTCGTCGTCGACGACAGGGCCGCCGCCTCGGCCCTGCTCGACCCGTCCACGGTAAGGCACCTCGCGCCGTTCCTCGGTGCCGAGCTGAGCGTCACCGAGGCCGCGCGCCTCACCGGCGAGAAGCCGAACACCGTCCTCAAGCGCGTGCGCAGGTTCGTAGAGCTCGGCCTGCTCGAGGTCGCGCGGGAGCGGGAGCGCGCCGGTCGGCCGATCAAGCTCTACTCGGCCGTGGCCGACGTGTTCTTCGTGCCGTTCGCCGTCACCGAGGCCGAGTCGTACGAGGCCGTCCTGCGGGCGCGGGAGTCCTACGCCGAGGAGCTGCTCAGGCGCAACGTCGTCCGCACGCGCCTCGAGGCCTTCGGGGAGTGGGGCACGCGGATCTACCGCGACGAGCGCGGGCGCCTGCAGGTCCAGACGGCCGTCACTCCCGACGCCAACGTGACGATGCTCGACCCGGGCGCCCCGGCCGTGCTCTCGGCCTGGCGCGACGCCGTCATGCTCGACTTCGAGGACGCCAAGGCGCTGCAGCGCGAGATGTTCGACCTGCTGCTGCGCTACCTCGAGAAGGAGGGCTCGCAGCGGTACGTCGTGCACCTCGCCATGGCGCCGGTCCTGGGCTGAACGTGTCGGCGGTGTACGTTCTCACCTGCGCGCCGTAGCATCACGGCATGAAGCGGACGCCTGCCCTCACAGCGCTCATCGTCGCCCTGGCCGCCGCGCTCGCCGCCTGCGCGCCCACGACGCTCCCCGGCGCCGACGACGAGGTCGCGGCCGAGCTCGACCGCACGGCGAACATCATCTACCACCGCATGGAGCTCGGCTTCCTCGAGACCGGCACGTACACGACGAACGTGCTCGTCGACCTGCAGCTCCCCGAGGGCGCGAAGTGGACGCTGCAGGAGTTCGCCAACGACGGCTCGACCTACAGCCTGCTGCTCACGTCCTCGCGCGCCGAGGGCGCCGCGTGGGAGGTGTCACCCCGCGGGGTCAGGCGCGTGAGCTAGGTCCGACCGGACCGGGCCGGCGTGACGCGCCAGCGCCAGCGCCCCGCCGTGGCGGCGGGCGCTCGCGCCGTGGGCCCGCGCGCGGCCGCTGCCGCGGCGCCCGTATCAGTTCAGGTGCTTGGCGATGCGCGCCTGGTAGTCGGCCTTGCGGGCGACGCCGACGACCTGCTCCACGGGCTGGCCGTCCTTGAAGAGGATCACGGTCGGGATGCTCATGACGCGGAACATCTGCGCCGTCTGCAGGTTGTCGTCGACGTTGAGCTTGCCGACCTTGACGGAGCCAGCGTACTCGTGCGCCAGCTCCTCGATGATCGGGCCGACGACGCGGCACGGGCCGCACCAGGGCGCCCAGAAGTCGACGAGGACGAGGCCGTCGCCGGCTTCGTCGCGGAAGTTGTCGTCGGTGATCTCAACGAGGTGGTCGTCCACTGCATCTCCTACCGCCGGAACCGGCCGGCGGGTGTTGGCGTTCCGGTCCAATCTACGTCGCGGCGCTCGCGGGGCGCGTGTCGCCGGTGAGCCGGACGGCGCCGGGCGCCTCGCCCGCTCGCCCCGGATGCCCGGCAGGTCCGCCCGCGAAGCGGCCGGCGCCGCGGCGCCCGCGCGCAGGTCCCGGGGCCGCGTCGCTAGGTCCAGGCGCCGAGCGCCGCGGCGGGGGCGCCGACCGAGACGCGCGGGGGCCGGAGGCCCAGGGCCCTGTAGCCGCCCTTCACGGCGGCCCTGACGACGGCGCGGGGGCTCGCCCTCTCGCCGTGGAGCTCGGCGGCGGCGAGCGCCTCGGCGACGACGTCGAGGTCGGGCGAGGAGCCGCGGGAGTCGGTGCCGATGGCCACGTCGACGCCGTGCCTGGCGAACGTCTCCCACGGGAAGCGCCCGCAGCCGAGGGACGCGTTGGAGCGGGGGCAGTGCACGACGGCGCAGCCGGCCGCCTGCGCCAGCCGGACGTCCTCGTCGTCGACGGCGACCATGTGCACGAGCGTGGGGCCGCCCTCGAGGGCGCCGAGGTCGTCGAGGTAGCGCACGGGCGACGCGCCCACCGGCGCCACCGGGTGGCCCCATGAGGCCAGCGCCGCGGCCAGCGGGCCGGTGCCGCGCAGCCACAGCTCGCGCTCGGCGGGGGTCTCGGCCACGTGGATCGCCACGGGCAGGCCCTGCGCCCGCGCCCACGACGCGACGCGCCGCAGCAGCGGCGCCGACACCGTGTGCGGCGTGTGCGGGGACACGCCCACCCGCACGCCGCCGGGGCGCTCCAGCGACCGGAAGCGGTTCACGACCTCGACCGCCCGCGCGAAGCCCTCCTCGGCGGCGTCGGGGTCGGGACCGATGACCTCCCAGTAGGCCACGCCCGTCAGGTCCGGGTCGCCCAGGAGCAGCTCCATCACGGCGGGGTCCGTGACGGTGTCGCCGACGACGCGCACGCCGCTCGCCTTCACCTCCGCCAGGCCGCGGCGCGCGGCGGACGCGCCCCGCGCCCCGGCGCGCCCGTGGGCGATCACGGCCCTGAGGAAGTCCTCGTACCCGCCCGGCGTGTAGGGCATGTCGCTGAGGTCCAGATGGGTGTGCGCGTTGACGGGCGCGGGGCTCACGGCGTAGCCGGCGTCGACCACGAGCGACCTGGGGTGCGCGGCGAGCAGCTCGTCGCGGGGGCCGACGGCCGTGACCACGAGCCGGCCCGGCTCGTCCTCGAACAGGGCCACGGCGGCCTCCTGACGCGGCGTGCCGTAGCCCTCGTACACGACGCGCGCCGTCACCACGCAGCGCAGCGGCCCACCGGGGTCGGCGGGAGCGGCGCGGCGCACGAGCTCGTCGAGAGGGACGAAAGGCACGTCGGTCGGCGTCAGGCGGCGGGAGAGGCCAGCAGGGCGTCCACGTCGGGCCGCGCGATCACGTTGTAGAGGCTGTCGCGCTGCACGGGCACGAAGCCGGCGTCCACGATCTGCCGCACGATCTCGCGCTCCGAGGCGGCGCGGTGCCGCGCGCCCGCCCGGGAGACGACGTTCTCCTCCATCATCGTGCTGCCGAAGTCGTTGCAGCCGAAGAACAGCGCGGTCTGCGCGACCTTGTAGCCCATCGTCGGCCACGACGCCTGGAAGTTCACGAAGTTGTCGAGGAACAGCCGCGTGACGGCGACGTTGCGCAGGTACTCGTGGGCGTCGGCGCCGGGGACCTTGCCCTGGATGCGCACGCCCTCGGTCTGCAGCGTCCAGGAGATGAACGCGGAGTAGCCGTTGCCGTGCGTGGCGAGGGCGCGGTCCTGGGCGTCGCGCAGGCACAGGAGGCTCTCGACGCGCTGCTCGACGGTCTCGCCGAAGCCGATGACCATCGTCGCCGTCGTGTAGAGGCCGAGCTCCTGGGCGTCGGCCATGATGCCCAACCACTCGCCTGCCGAGATGCGGGCGGGCGCCACGTGCCGAGCGTGCCTGACCTCGTCGACGAGTATCTCGCCCCCGCCGCCCGGCAGGCCGTCGAGGCCGGCGGCCTTCAGCTCGGCGAGCACCTCCTTGGCGCTCATGCCGGTGAGGCGCGTCATGCCCCTTATCTCTTCGGGGCTGAAGACCTCGAGCCGTACGCCGGGGTGACGCTCCTTCAGGAAGCTCAGGAGGCCCGTGTACCACTCGAACGGCAGGTAGGGGTTCACGCCGCCCTGCATCAGCACGCGCGTGCCGCCGATGGCCTCCAGCTCGGCCAGCTTCTCGCTCACCTGCTCGTAGGACAGGACGTAGGCGTCGGCCTGGCGCCTGGTGCGGTAGAAGCCGCAGAAGCTGCAGCCGACGTTGCAGACGTTCGAGTAGTTGACGTTGCGGTCGATGAGGTAGCTGACGGTCTCGGGGTCGGTGCGGGCGAGCCTCACCTCGTGCGCGGCGGCGGCCAGGTCGAAGAGCGGCAGCTCGTGGAGCGCCACCGCCTCCTCGGGCGTGAGCCGTGTACCCGACGCCGCCTTCGCCAGCAGGCCCATGGCGGCAGCATAGCACCGCTCCTGGACGGCCCTCCGGCGGCCCTGTATACATGCGGGCGACACGAAGTAAACTGCGCTCATGACCAGGAAGAACGGGAGCCCTTGGCGGTCCGTCTTCGAGGAGACCGCCAAGGCGGCTCACGGTCGCCGGGACGAGGTGGCGACGATCGGCAGCATCAACTGGCTGCGTCACGCCATGGAGCGGCGGGGCGCGAACCCCAACGTCGTGCGCAACATCATCTACCGCGACAAGGGGCGCCTCTTCGACAAGCGCGAGCTCTACCTGATCCTCGAGGACCTGAGGCGCGACCTCGGCCTGCCGCCCATAGACGACCCCGAGCTCACGCAGCTCGGCACGCCCTTCGCCGCCGCCGAGCTCGAGGTCGACCAGGTGCTGGGGCGCGAGCAGCGGCGTGTGTACCGGGCGATGGTCGGAGGTATACGGGCGGGCGGGTACCCCAAGCTCATCGTCACGGGACGCGCCGGCTCGGGCAAGACGATGCTCGCCGATTACATCCAGCAGGCGCTCGAGCTCCACGAGAGGGACGGCCTCCGCGTGTACCGGGCCCACTTCCCCTCGCCCGAGCTCGACGCCGCCTTCGTCCGCCTGGCGGCGGCGCTCGGCATGCCGGACGGGCTCATGGAGTCGCGGCTCGTGCGCATCGGCAGCGCGGGGCCGTTCGCCGTGCAGGCCGACGCCCAGGCCGAGACCGTGCGCCTGGTCATGGAGCACCTGCGCTCGGACCCGGCGCCGAAGGTGCTGATCGTCCACCTGTCGCAGGGCCTGGGCGCACCGGGTCGCCTGGGCTCCCAGCCGCTGCGCCTCAACACGCCCGACGTGCCCCGCGTCAGCGCCGCCGAGTGGCTGTGGAAGTCGCTGCTCAGGCCCCTGGCCACGCTCCAGCGCACGAGCGTCTACGTCAGCGCCGTCGAGGTGCCGGCCGCGGCCCACGAGGCCACGGCCCCCTTCGAGGGACCGCTGCGCCTCACGGCGCCCACGACCGCCGAGGCCAAGCGCCTGGTGGCGGCCCACGGGCCGGACCTCCCCGAGGACGTCAAGGACGCGATCGTCGCCCGCGCCGGCAGGTCTTACGAGGAGCTGCGCACGCTGACGCTCCTCACCTACGTCCGCCAGCACGCCGTGGGCGAGGACGCCGGCACCGAGGAGGCGCTCGAGCGCCTCAGCGCGCTCGCCGAGCCGGGCGCCGAGCAGCGCATCCGCGCCTTCCTCGCCGCCCTCGCCGTGCTGTCCTCCGGCGAGGAGCAGGAGCTCTCCGGCGAGGAGCTGGCCGAGGTCGCCCGCGCCGTCGCCCCCGGCGAGCAGCGCAAGGGCCTCTCCCAGTTCGAGCTCTCGTTCCTCGACCCCCTCCCCAACCGGCCCGGCAGCTACCGCACGTTCTCGCGCCGGCTGCTGAGGCTGGTCGAGGAGCGCCTGGCCGCCTCCGACCCCGAGCTCCTGCGCGCGGCGCACGCGGCCGCCGCCGACCGCACGGCCGAGGCGGCCGCCGCCGACCCGACGTCCCGCGCCGCGCACAGGCACCTCCACCACTCCCTCGAGGCGCGTCGCTGGGGCGAGCTCGTCGCCTGGTGCGAGAGCCGCCCCGCCCCCTACCCCGTGCTCACCCGCATGTGGGACGCCGCGCGCCGCGAGCTGGCGGGCGACGAGCTCGAGGCGTTCGCCCTGGCCTTCGCGAGGCAGATGCTCCGCCTCGGCGCCTACGAGCACGTCGAGACCGTGAGGGCCTGCGAGCTCCTCTCCCGCTCCGCCGACCCGCTGCGCCGCGCCTGGACCGCCGTGCTGCGCGCCCAGGCCGAGGTGTCGGCGGGGCGGTTCGAGCGGGCCGAGGTCCTGCTCGTCTCCAGCGACGAGGGCGTCGACGACCCGGTGCTCGCCGCCGAGCGCGACCTCACGACCGCCAGCGTCATGCGCTGGCGCGGCGAGCTGGAGCGCGCCGCCGAGCTGGTGGCGCACGTGGCCGGGCGCGACGGGGCGCGGTCGGTGCCCCCCGGCTCGCTGGCCGAGCGGGCCCTGCGCACGAACTCGGCCGTGTGGGCCGGGCTCATCGCCAAGGACTCCGGCGACCTCATCGGCTCCCTCGAGCAGCTATGGGCCGAGGACACCGGCGGCGACCTGATGGGCGCCCGCCTGGCGTTCCAGCGCGGCGACGTCGCGCTGCGGCTGGGCCTGTTCGACACCGCCGGGCGCGAGCTCGACCACGCGCTGGAGGCAGCAGCGACCTACGGCGCCCTCCCGCGCGAGCGCGCCCGCTTCGCCGCCCGGCGCGGGACCCTGGCCCGCCTCACGGGCGACCTCGCCGGGGCCGCCGAGTGGTTCGACCTGGCGCGGGAGCTCACCGAGCAGGGCCCCGGCGACAAGCTCGACGTCGCCTTCGGCCTCGCCCGCGTCGAGGACGAGGCGGCCAGCGCGGCGCTGGCGGCCGGCGACCACGAGGCCGCGATCGTGGCCGTCACCACCGCCATCGCGACGTTCAAGGAGTACCAGCAGCGCCGCGAGGTCGACGCCTCCTTCCGCATCGCCCGCGCCGAGGTGCACCTCGCGACCGCCTACGCGCTGCGCGGCCTGAACGTGCCGCTGAGGCGGCCGCTGCCGCTCCTGGCCGTCGAGCGCGGCAGCGCCGACCTCGACCACGCGCTCGCGACCCTCACCGAGGTCATCGAGACGGTCACCGACCCGCGCCGGCGCCAGCCGGCAGGCGTCTCGGCGCTGCGCGGCCTGGTGCGCGAGGCGCGCCTCATGGCCGCCTACATCACGCCGGACCCGGAGCGCGCGCTGGCCCTCGCCGAGGAGGCCGTGGCCGCCGCGCGCTTCGACTACCAGCGCTCCGACGCCCACGCCGCCAAGGCGCTGGCGCTCATCCGCTGCGGGCGCTGCGAGGAGGCCCTGGCGTCCGTGGCCGCCGGCGAGGCCGCACTCGCCCGCTCCACCCGCGTCCTGGCCAGCGCCGTGAAGGGCGCGCCCGCGGAGTCGGGCGACCTCGGCCTGCGCACGCAGCACGCCGTGCTGCGCGCCGTGGCACACCTCCGCGCCGGCGACCAGTCGCAGGCCGCCGAGGCGGTCGTGAGCGCCCTGTCCGACCCGCTGCTGGCGCCGTTCCACGAGGGCGTACTGCGCGCCTTCGGCGAGGCCGCCGAGCTGGAGCCAGACCAGTCGTGGAAGCGCCACCGCCCGCTGCGGGCGGTGCTGGGCATCTCCGGCACCGGCCCGTCCACGCCGGCGCGCCTGCCCGACGCGCTGGTCGCCGCCTGGCGCACGCGCAACGCCGCGCCGGCCCCGGCCGGCCGGTGACCCTGGCGGGCGCGCCCCGCGTGGACGGCGCGCCCGTCGCCACCATCGTCCCCTGCGCTCCGCCCGGCCTGCTGGCCGGTCTGACACCGCACCCCGGCCTCGACGCCTTCCGTCCCCCCGCGGCGCAGCACGCGGCGCTCCTGGCGATCGCCGGAGAGGAGCGCGGCTGCGTCACGGCCGCCTACGACCCGGGCAGCCGCCAGCTCGTCGGCTACGTCGCCTTCCACGCCCCCTCGCCGGTCGAGACGTGGGGGGACGACAGGAGCGGCGCCCTCGTCGAGCTCGGCGCCGTCGAGGTCGCCGACGCCTACCGCGGCCAGCGCCTCGCCGAGCGCATGCTGGCGGCGTCGTTCGCGGGGGGCAGGTTCGACGACACCGTCGTGTTCGCCGCCCTCTACCGCTGGCACTACGACCTGCACCGCACCGGCCTCGGCGAGCTCGGCTACCGGCGCATGCTGGAGCGCCTCTACGGCACGGTCGGGCTGGTGCCCGTGGACACCACGGACCCGGAGATCGCCCACGACCCGGCCAACCGCCTCGTCGCGCGCGTCGGCCCGCGCGCCCCGGAGCGCGTGGTGAGCGAGTTCGAGCGGCTGAGGACCCGCCGCTGGTAGCCTCGGGGAGGGAGGCCCATGCTCGTTTCCGACGTCATGACCAGGCAGGTCGTCGCGATAGGGCCCGACACGCCCATCCGCGACGTGCAGGCCCTCATGGAGCAGCGCAACGTCAGGCACTTCCCGATACTCGAGGGACGCGCCGCGCCGGGTCGGCCCGACGCCCTGGTCGGCATCGTCTCCGACCGCGACGTCCGCCTCGTCGGCGCCGACCACCCCCGCGCCCCCGCCGGCGTGAGGTCCACGGACCCGGTGAGCCGGCTGATGGTGAGGAGCGTCGTCACCGCCCACCCGGGCGACCCCATCGAGGAGACGGCGAAGACGATGCGCCTGAGGAAGATCGGCGCCATGCCCGTCATGGAGGACGGGCGCCTCGTCGGGATCGTCACGGCCACCGACCTGCTCGACGCGCTGGTGAGGATGTCCGGCGTCCACCAGGCGGCGTCCCGGCTCGAGGTCGAGGTCCCGAACCGTCCCGGCGCGCTGGCCGAGCTCCTCGGCCTGATCGCCGACAGGCGCGTGAACGTCGTCAGCGTCATGACCACGCGCGGCGACGACGAGACCGTCTCGTTCGTGCTGCGCGTGGCCACCGCCGACGCCAGGGGCCTCGCCAGGCACCTCAAGGGCGCCGGCGTGAACGTCGCCTGGCCGCCGGACAAGCGGACCTGAGCCGTGAGCGCCGGCCCCGTGAGGTTCGTCTTCGACCCCGAGCTCGCCTCCTTCCAGCTCGCGCCGGAGCACCCGTTCAAGCCCCTGCGCTACGAGCTGGCCCGTACGCTCCTGCGGGCCGCCGGGGCCCTCGAAGAGGACGAGGTCGTGCCGCCGCGCCCCGTCTCGGACGACGACCTCCTGACCGTGCACGACGAGCGCTACGTCGGGCTGGTGAGGGCGGCCTCCGCGCCGTCCTCGCGGCCGCCCGACCCCGAGCTGCAGCGCCACGGCCTGGCCACCGCGGACAACCCCGTCTTCCCGCGCATGCACCAGCTCGTGCGGGGCGTGGTGGCCGCGACGGTCACGGCCGTCGACCTCGTCGCCGCGGGCGCGGCGCGGCGCGCCGCGAACCTCTCGGGCGGGCTGCACCACGCCCTGAGGGACCGGGCCTCGGGCTTCTGCGTCTACAACGACCTGGCGGTGGCGATCAGGCGGGCCGTCGACAGGCACGGGCTGCGCGTCGCCTACGTCGACGTCGACGCCCACCACGGCGACGGCGTGCAGTGGCTCTTCTACGACGAGCCGCGCGTGCTGACCGTGAGCCTCCACGAGTCGGGCCGCTACCTCTTCCCCGGCACCGGCTTCACCTACGAGACGGGCAACGGGCGCGGGCGCGGCACCGCCGTGAACGTGCCGCTCGAGCCCTTCACCGACGACGACAGCTTCCTCGAGTGCTTCGAGGCCGTCGTGCCCCGCGCGCTGCGCCGCTTCGCGCCCGACCTGATCGTCCTGCAGGCCGGCGCCGACATGCACCACCGCGACCCGCTCGCCGACCTCTCGCTGACCCTGCGCGGCATGCGCGGCGCCTACGAGCGCGTCGTGGAGCTGGCCGAGGAGCTCACGGGTGGGCGGCTGGTGCTCACGGGAGGCGGCGGGTACGACGCCTACCGCACGGTGCCGCGCGCCTGGGCGCTGGCCTGGTCCGCGCTCGCCGGGCGCTCGCTGCCCGCGGAGGTGCCGCCGGCGTGGCGCGAGGAGTGGGAGGGGCGCCTGGGCGTGGAGCTGCCGGCGACCTTCGTGGACGAGGAGCCCGAGCCCTCGCCGCGCGCCGCGGCGATCGCCGGACGCAACCGCTCGGTGGCGCAGCGCCTGCTGGCCCAGCTGGAGGAGATCTGGAGCGAGGCGCCGGCCGCCTGAGGACGTCGTTCCGCCACCGGCCCCACGGCCCGGCGCGGACGAGCACGAGGCGGGGCGCCCGCGGAAGCGGAGGGAGCATGAGGGTAGGCTTCATAGGACTCGGCACCATGGGGGCGCCGATGGCGCGCCGGCTCGTCGAGGCGGGCCACGACGTCGTCGTGCACAACCGCACCCGCGAGCGGGAGGAGCCGCTGGCAGCGCTCGGCGCCCGGCGGGCCGCGACGCCGCGCGAGTGCGCCGCCGCGCGCGAGGTCGTCTTCACGATGGTCTCCGACACTCCCGACCTCGAGGCCGTGGTGCTGGGACCGGACGGGGCCGCCCTCGGGCTCGAGCCAGGCAGCGTGCTCGTGGACATGAGCACCGTCAGCCCCGCCGCCACGCGGCGCCTCGCCGCCGAGCTGGAGGACCGCGGCGTGAGCATGCTCGACGCGCCCGTCTCCGGAGGCAGCGAGGGCGCCGAGAGGGGCACGCTGTCGATCATGGTCGGCGGTCCGGCCGAGGCGCTGGAGCGCGTGCGCCCGCTCCTCGAGGTCCTGGGCAAGACGATCACGCACGTCGGCGCCAGCGGCGCCGGCCAGGTGGCGAAGGCCGTGAACCAGGTGATCATCGCCGGCACCTACGCCTCCGTGGCCGAGGGCATGGCCCTGGCCATGAAGGCCGGCGTGGACCGGGAGGCGCTGCTGCGGGCCCTCTCCGGCGGCGCGGCCTCGTCCTGGGTGCTGGCGAACAGGGCGCAGAACATGCTGCGCGGCGAGTACCCGCTGGGGTTCCGCACGCGGCTGCACCGCAAGGACCTGGAGATCGCGCTGGACGAGGCCAGGGAGCGCGGCGTGAGCATGCCGGTCGCGGCCTACGTCGAGCAGCTCGAGGCCGGGCTCGTCGGCCGCGGCTACGGCGACGAGGACGTCTCGAACGTCGCCCGGGTCGTCAGGGAGCTGGCCGGCATCGACGACTGAGCGCGCTCACAGCCTGGCGATCAGCTCCGTGCGGCGCAGCGACCGGGCGCCGACCCACAGCAGCGAGGCCGCGGCCAGCCACAGCACCAGCCCCAGCGCCGCGACCAGCCAGACGCTGAGGTAGATGACGCCGAGGGCCTGGGCCGCGACCAGGGCCACGACGGGCAGGACGACGATGCCGCCGAGCTGGTAGGCCTCCTGGAACGTGCTGACCCGCGCCGAGACGATCACGGAGGCGCCGAGGCCGAGGGCCGCGGCGGCGGGCATCACCCACGCGAGCAGGACGAGCCACATCGCCGTCGGGACGAACAGCCGGCCCATCACGGGCCAGGCGGCGGCGTTCGCCGTCACCGCGTAGACGACGAACGCGCCCAGGCCGATGCCGACGGCCGGCAGCCAGGCCGACAGCATCTTGGCGAGCACGAGGTCGGCGTCGGAGAGGGGGCTGTAGACGAGGACCTCGAGGGTCTTCCGCTCCTTCTCGCCGGCGAACGAGTCCGCGGCCAGGACGCTCGCCACCATCAGCGGCACGACGAGGTACAGGGGCGCCAGCATGTAGACGATGCCGACCACGACGACCCGCTGGGCGTCGTTCAGCCCCTCCAGGCTGGCCAGGAGCGTCGGCGAGAACGTCTCGAGCAGCTCGGCCACCGCCCCGGCCTCGTCGGCCACCACCGGCGCCAGCAGCGCCACGCCCAGCGGCAAGACGAGCATGAACAGCACCGGCACGACGACGAACGGCACCGTGACGGCCTTGCTGGCGAGGGCGACGGTGAGGTCCTTGCGCACGACGGCGCGCACGGACCGCCAGCGCCGGCCGCTCGCGGCCGCCCCGCTCACGCGCCCTCCCCTCGCCGCGCCTCCGCCGGCGGCCGGTCCCCCGCCGGAGCCTCCCCGTGGATCGCGAAGTAGACGTCCTCGAGCGTGGCCTGTTCCGGCTCGACCCTGTGCACGGCCAGGCCCGCCCCGACCAGCGTCGCCACGAGCCGCGGCGTCGCCCCCGGCGGCAGGCGCGTGACGACGAGCTCGGAGCTCGACCCCGCGGCCGCCTCGACGACGGCCTCGGGGAACGCCGCCCTCACGGCCTCCGCGGCGGCGGCCCCCTCACCGTCGCCGACGCCGAGGTGGAGGCGTCCCTGCGGCAGTCTGGCGGCGAGCTCGCGGGGCGTGCCCAGGGCGACGAGCCGGCCCCGCTGCAGGACGGCGACCCTGTCGCACACGCGCTGCGCCAGCGCCAGGTCGTGGGTGCAGATCAGGACGGTGCGCCCCGCGCCGGCGCTGAGCTCACGCATCGTCTCGGTGACCTGGCGGGAGACGACTGGGTCGAGGCCCGAGGTCGGCTCGTCGAGGAACAGCAGCTCGGGCTCGTGCAGCAGCGCGCGCGCCAGCGCGAGCCTCTGCTTCATGCCCTTGCTGAAGCCGCCCACGCGCTGGTCGGCCGCCGACAGCAGGCCGAACCGGTCGAGCATCTCGTCGACCCTGGCGGCGACGCGCTCCTCCGGGTAGCCGTAGAGCGCGGCGCAGTACCTGAGGTTCTGGCGCGCGGAGAGGCGCTCCTCCAGGGCGTGGTGCTCCGGCAGGACGCCGAGCCTGGCCCTCACCTCCGGCCCCCGCGTCGTGGGCGAGAGGCCGAGCACGCGCGCCATGCCCGCGCTGGGCGTGAGTACGCCGGCGAGCATGCGGAGCGTCGTGGTCTTGCCGGCGCCGTTGTGGCCCAGGAGCGCGAACAGCTCGCCGCGGGCGACCTTCAGGTCGAGGCCGTCCACGGCGGTCGTGGCCCCGAAGCGGCGCGTGAGGCCCTCGGCGACGACGGCTGGGGCGTCCGGCGCGGCGGCGTTCGTGACCCGGACCGCCGCGACCCCCGGCGCGCCGCCGCTCCGCGACGACGGCCCCGCGTCGCTCACGGCCACCGCGCCGCCACCCACACGCGGTCGGCGTCCTCGCGCGCCGGCTCGCCGCCGGGGTACTCGACGACGTCCACGTCAACGAACCCGGCCGCCGCGACGAGCCGCCGCAGCTCCGCCGGCGAGTAGCCGCGCTCGACGTGCCGCTCGACGAAGCTGCCCTCCGGGGTGCTGCAGAACGCCTCCACGTAGGCCAGCCCCGTCTCGGGCTCGTAGGAGTGACGCCAGCTGTAGTAGACGTCGTCGGCCCAGCCCTCGACCTTGCCGCCCGCCCACAGCTCGCGCAGCGCCAGCTCGGTGTTGGCGTCGAAGACGAACACGCCGCCGGGCAGGAGGTGGCGGGCGACGTTGCGGCAGGCCGCGGTGAACGCGGCGTCGGTGAGCAGGTTGTTGAGCGAATCGAACACCGAGTAGGCCAGCGCGAAGCGGCGCGGCAGCGAGAACGACGCGAAGTCGCCGAGGTGGAACGGCGTGCCCGGCAGCTTCGCCGCGGCTACGGCGAGCATCTCGCGGCTGGCGTCGAGCCCCTCGACCGGCACGCCGCGCGCCGCGAACGGCGCCGTCGAGTTGCCGGTGCCGCAGCCGATGTCGAGGGCGGGGCCCGACCGGTAGCCGCGCTCGGCGGCGAGGCGCAGCACGAACTCGGCCCACAGGTCGTACTCGACCTCGGCCATGACGGCGTCGTAGACGGAGGCGAGCATGGTGAACGGGGCCGCGCGCAGCGGCCGGCCCGGCTCAGTCCGCCCGCTCATCGACGAGCAGCGCCACCTTGCCGACGTTGCGGTTCTCGCGCATGTAGGCGTGGGCCTCGGCGACCTCCTCGAGCCGGTAGACCCTGTCCACGTGCGGCCTCAGCAGGCCCGCGGCCAGGTCGTCCCCGAAGCGCGCGAGGAACTCCTGCCTCACCTTGAGCTTCTCGGCGAGCGGCCTGTGCCTCAGCGTCGAGCCGATCAGCTTCAGCCGCCGCGTCATCAGCTCGCGGATGTCGAGCTGCGCCCGCCGACCGCCGAGCGTGGCGATGAACACGAGGCGTCCGCCCGTCGCCAGGACGTCGAGGTTGGCCCTGAGGTAGGCCTCGCCGACGATGTCGAGGATCACGTCCACGCCCTGGCCGCCCGTGTGCTCCATGACGGCCTCCTCGAAGGGCCGGGCGTGCCTGTCGACGGCCAGGTCGGCGCCGAAGCGCCGGCACGCCTCGCACTTCTCGGCGCCGCCGGCGGTGGCGTACACGGTGCAGCCGGCGCGCTTGGCCAGCATGATCGCGTACGACCCCACCCCGCTGGCGCCGCCGTGCACGAGCAGGCGCTCCCCCTCCTGCAGGCGCGCCTCCATGAACAGGTTCAGGTAGGCGGTGAAGGCGGCCTCCGGCAGGGAGGCGGCCTCCGCCCACGTCCAGCCCTCCGGGACCGGGATCAGCATCGCCGCGGGCACCGCGACGTACTCGGCGTAGCCCCCGCCGGGCAGGAGGGCCGTGTAGGCGCCGCCCAGACGCACCCCCGCGCTCGCCATCACCTCCTCGTCGCCGGCGACGAGCACGCCGGCGGCCTCGAGCCCGAGCACCTCAGACTCGCCGGGCGGCGGGGGGTAGTTGCCGGCCGCCTGCGACAGGTCGGCGCGGTTCAGCGCCGTCGCCATGACCTTCAGCAGGACCTCGCCGGGGCGCAGGGTCGGCGTGGGCGCCTGCCCCACGCCCACGCCGCCGGCCTGGTCGACGACGGCGGCGCGCATGACCGCCGGGACGCCGGCCGCCGCGACGTCTGGTGACATGCCCCATGCTATACGGCCCCGCCGGGACGGATCGGGTAAGGCCCGTTCCTGGTAGCTTGGAGGCCATGATCGGCGTCGACCTCGGCACGACCAACGTAAGGATCCACGTGAAGGGCAAGGGTGTCCTGCTGAGGGAGCCGGCCGTGATCGCCGTCGTGAAGGGGACCACCGACGTCAAGGCCGTCGGTCAGGAGGCGTACCGGATGCTGGGGCGCACCCCCGGGAACATCACCGCCGTCAGGCCGATGGCCGACGGCGTCATCGCCGACTACACGCTGACCGAGAAGATGCTCAAGGCGTTCATCGGCAAGGTGCTGACCGGGCCGGCGCGCTTCCTGCGGCCGAACATCATGGTCTGCATACCATCCGGCATCACCGAGGTCGAGCGCCGCGCCGTCGTGCAGGCGATGCACGAGATCGGCGCGCGCAAGGCGTTCCTCATCGAGGAGCCCGTGGCCGGGGCCATCGGCGCTGGCATCAAGATCGCCGAGCCCGTCGGCTCGATGGTCATCGACATCGGCGGCGGCACCACCGACATCGCCATCCTCAGCATGGGCGGGATCGTCGTCTCCGAGAGCCTGCGCATCGCCGGCAACACGTTCGACCGCGACATCATGGCCTACGTCAAGGCCAAGCACAACCTGCTGATCGGCGACCGCACCGCCGAGGAGATCAAGCGCACCGTGGGGGCGGCGAAGGTCGTCTCGCCCGAGGACGACAGGAGCGTCGAGGTGCGCGGCCGCGACCTCATCGACGGCATGCCCAAGACCGTCACGGTGTCGACGCAGGACGTCGTGACGGCGTTGAGCCCCTCGCTGGAGAAGCTGGCCGCCGGGCTGCGCAAGGTCGTCGAGCAGGCGCCGCCCGAGCTCGTGGCGGACGTCATCGAGCGCGGCATCGTGATGACCGGCGGCGGCGCGCTCCTGCGCAACCTCGACGCCTACCTGGGCGCCGTGACCTCGATCCCCGTCGGCGTGGCCCCCAACGCCGCCGACTGCGTGGTGCTGGGCACCGCCCAGGCCCTCGACATGGTGCACCTGCTGCGCGACGCCCGCTACGAGGCCTGAGAGCGCTGCGGCCGAGGGGCGCCCGCTGCGAGGCCTGAGAGCGCTTCTACCGAGGGGCGCCCGCTACGCGGACCCCGGCGCCTCGCGTCGCGGCGGGGCCGCCGCCGCGGCCCGGCCCAGCCTGCCGGACCCGACGAAGCCCGCGGCGTAGGCGAGCAGCAGGACCGCCAGCAGCACGAGCACGGGGGCGCCACGCTGACCGGTGGCGAGGGCCAGCGCGGCGAACCACGACGACGTCGACAGGGTGACGCCGGCGAAGATCGCGCGCGAGAGCGCTGCCTGGCGGCTGTCCACGTACGCCAGGCGCGCCAGGGAGGCCAGCCCGAGAGGCAGCAGGAGGACCGCCAGCGCGACGAGGGTCCAGGCCAGCAGGCCGCTCGGCCGCGGCGGGCCCGGCGCCAGCGCGGCCACGACGACGCCCACGACCAGCGCCGCGGCGGTCTGCGCCATGAAGGCGCCGGCGAAGGCCAGCCTCAGGAAGGCCGTCGCCCGCCCTACGCCGAGCTCGCCGGCCTCCAGGTACGAGGCGGCGAGGCGGCAGAGCGCGCCGCCCCGCGTCAGTGCGGCTCGTGCGTGTGGCGGGCGAACCAGGTGCCGATGGCCACGCCGGCGGCGGCGAGGGCCGCCAGCGAGGCGAGGATGATGACGGCGTTGCGGATGATGGGCAGGAAGGTCTCCACGGCTCCTCCTAAGAGAGCATAACTCAGGCGCCCTGCGCGGCGGGAGCCAGGGAGCGACGCCCGGTGAGGGCGCGGAAACGCAGCGACAGCAGCACGGCCGCGAGCACGAGGGAGGCGATCAGGCCGTACCACATCCCGCGCGGGCCCAGGTCCAGCCAGAAGGCGCAGATAAGTCCCAGCGGGAAGCCGACGATCCAGTAAGAGAGGAGCGTGATGAGCATCGGCGCGCGCGTGTCCTTGAGGCCCCTGAGCGCCCCGACGGCGGCGACCTGCACGCCGTCGAAGAGCTGGAACGCTCCGGCCAGGCTGAGGAACGTGGCCGCCCAGCCCACGACGACGGCGTTCGCGGGGTCGTTCACGTCGAGGTAGACCGCCGTGACGAGCCGCGGCGCGAGGATGTAGAGGGCGGCGGTGAGGCACATGAACGAGGCGGCGACGGCCACGCCCGTCCACCCGGCGCGCCGCACGCCGTCGCGGTCTCCCCTGCCGGCCGCCTGGCCCACCCTGACGCTCGTGGCGATGCCCACCCCCAGCGGCACCATGAACGACAGCGAGGCCGTCTGCATCGCGACCTGGTGGCCGGCGAGCGGCCCCTCCCCGAACACGCCCATAACCAGCGCCGTGGCCGAGAACAGTCCGGCCTCGAAGCCGAGCGAGAGGCTCATCGGCCAGCCGAGCGCCAGGAGCTCGCGCAGCACGCGCCCCTCCAGGCGCCAGCCGCGGAACACCCGCAGCGACCCGTAGCCGCAGCTCACGACGAGGGCAGCGCCCACGGCCATGAGGCTGTAGGTGACCGCGGTCGCGACGCCGGCCCCGACGAGGCCGAGGGCGGGCAGGCCGAGGCGCCCGAAGATCAGGAGCTCGTTGAGGCCCGCGTTGACGAGCACGCCGGCGCCGGCCACGAACATGATCGGCCGCGTCTGGCCGTTCCCCTCGAGGAACCCGCGCAGCGCCACGAAGGCCAGCGCGCCGGGCAAGCCGAACGCCACGGCCCCGAGGTACTCGTCCGCCGCCGCCACGACGCCGGCCTCCTGCCTGAGCAGGCTCAGCAGGGGCGACAGGTTCGCTACGAGCAGGGCCACAGGCAGCGACAGCGCCAGGGCCAGCACCAGGCCGTGGCGGAGCGTCCTGGCGCCGTCGGCGTGCCGCCCGGCGCCGACGGCCTGCGCCACGACGGGGCTGACGGCCATGACGAGCGCCATCGTCAGCAGGTAGACGAAGTTGAAGGCCACCGCGCCGAGGGCGAGCCCGGCCAGCGGGCCCGCCCCGAGCCGGCCGACCATCACCGTGTCCACGAAGCTCATGCCGTTCTGCGCCACCTGCGCCAGCACCAGCGGCGCGGCGACGACGAGCAGGCTCCTGAGCTCTCCGGTGACGCTGCGAGGCATCCGTCAACGATACTCGCGGCGGCGGGATTGTTACCATCGCGGCATGCGTGTCCTGGTTGCGGCACTGCTCGTCGCCGTCCTCGCCCTGGGCGCCCTCTACGCCTTCGGCCTGCCGCCCTTCGGCCCCCGCGAGCCGGCGCCGCCGCCCGTCCCCGAGATCTTCCCCGTCGTCGAGACGGGCGACCCGGCGCAGGTCGCGGAGGCGATCGCCGGCGGGGCCGACGTCCACGCCCGCAACGAGGCCGGCCTCACGCCGCTGATGGTCGCCATCGCGTCGAACGCCCCGACACAGGTGGCCGAGGAGCTGCTGGCGGCGGGCGCCGACGTGAACCAGCAGGCGGCGAACGGCCTCACCGCCCTCATGCTCGCCGCCTCACAGGGGACGCCCGCCCAGGTCGTCTACCTGCTCAACGCCGGCGCCGACCCCACGGTGCGCGACGCCGAGGGGCGCTCGGCCGCCGACCACGCCGCCGCCAACCCGGCCGTGCGCACGTCGGGCGCCTACGTCAGGCTCGTGGAGCTGCAGGACGTGGCGTTCGTGCGCGGCTGGCCCAGCGGCTACGTGGTGCCCGTCGAGGGCGCCACGATCTCCTCGCGCCGCCACCACCTGCCCGGCGCGCCGCGGGAGTACCGCAACGGCGTGCACGAGGGCTTCGACTTCTACTCCGGAACCGTCAGCGTGCCCATCGAGTACGGCACGCCGATCCGGGCCGCCGCCGACGGCGTCGTGATCCGCGCCGACCACGACTACGTGGAGCACACGCTAGAGGAGTACGAGCAGATCATCGCCGACGCCACCGCCGCGCTCGACACCCCGCCGGAGCTGCTCGACGAGCTGCGCGGCCGCCAGGTGTGGATACGCCACGCGGGCGGTTTCGTCACGCGCTACGCCCACCTCTCCTCGATCGCCGAGGCCGTGGTCGTGGGCGCGCACGTGCGGCAGGGCGACATCATCGCCACGACGGGCAACTCGGGGACGCTCGAGGCGGCCCAGGGCACGAGGGACGGCCCGCACCCGCACGTGGAGGTGTGGCGCGGCGACGAGACGTACCTTGGCGCCGGGCTGGAGCCCGAGGAGGTGTGGTCGCTGGCCGCGCAGGTCTTCGGCGAGTCGGCGCTGCCGCCGTACCACGACTGAGGAGCTAGCGGGCCACCTCGGCCCCGGGCCGAGCGGCCCCGTGCGGAGCGCGTAGGGGTAGCGGGGGCCAGGGTCCCGCGCGGAGCCGGTAGGGGACTCGGGGGCCGGGCCCCGGCAGGGCGGCTGGCCCGCCCGCACCGAGCGTGAAGGGATCGGCGAGTCTCGCTGCGGGCCCGACCTCACCAGGGCAGGTTGAAGCCGGCGTGGTTGGCGTTGCGGTAGTACTCCTCGATCTCCTGCGGGATACGGCCCACGTCGTCGCAGACCTTGAAGAGGTGCAGGTCGTTCTCCGAGATCGTGCCCTGCCTGAGCAGCGTGCCCTGGAACCACTGGACGAGGCCGCGCCAGTACTCGACGCCCACGAAGTAGACGGGGAACGGCTTGATCTTCTTCGTCTGGATGAGGGTGAGCGCCTCCAGCACCTCGTCGAGCGTGCCGAAGCCGCCGGGGTAGGCGACGAAGGCCGTCGAGTACTTGACCAGCATGACCTTGCGCACGAAGAAGTACTTGAACCGCACCGTGGACGTCTGGTACGGGTTCGGCGCCTGCTCGTGCGGCAGGTCGATGTTGAGGCCGACGCTCTGCCCACCGCCCTCGAGGGCGCCGCGGTTCGCGGCCTCCATGATGCCGGGGCCCCCGCCGGTGAGCACCGTGTAGCCGGCCTTGGCCAGCTCGCAGGCCAGCCGCCTGGCCGACTCGTAGTGCGGCGAGCCCTCGCGCACGCGCGCCGAGCCGAAGACCGTCACGGCCTTGTTCACGCCGGCGAGCTCCTCGAAGCCCTGGACGAACTCGCCCATGATGCGGAACATCCGCCAGGAGTCCTCGGCCAGCGCGTCGATGACGTACTGCTTCTCGACGTCCTGCATCGCCCAGAGGTTATCAGTGGCGCCCGCCCGCGCCCGTGCCGGCTACGCTCAGGCCCGCAGCTCGACGACCGTGACGCCGTGGCCGCCCTCGTACGGCACGGCGTCGGCGAAGCCCTTCACGGCCCTGGTCCCCCTCAGCTCCTGCCTGATCGCGTCGCGTAGGGCGCCGGTGCCCTTGCCGTGCAGGATGCGCACGCTGCCCACCTTGAGGGCCTGCGCCTCGGCGATGAAGCCGCGCACGGCCTCCAGCGCCTCCTCGACCCTGGCGCCGCGCACGTCGAGCTCCTCGTCGAACGACGCGGTGCCGACCCCCGCTGGCCCGGTCGGCCGGCCCGCGCCCGCGTTCTCCTCCGCGACGGGCCTGGCGTCGCGCTTGGCGACCTCGACCTTCACCAGGCCGAGCTGGACGAGCAGCGCGTCGCCGCGGTCCTCCACGACCCGGCCGCGCGCCCCGTAGGCCGGCACCTCCACCGTCGCGCCGCGGCGGAACGGGTCCCGCGTCGTCGCGTCGTCCGCCCGGCGCTCCTCCCCGCCGCCGCGCCGCGCGGCCCGCTTGGCGGCGCGGCGCAGCTCCTGCAGCTCCTGGAGGGCGCGCGAGCGCTGCTCGGGCTGCGACGTCGCGGCGCGCTTGAGGCGCGCGGCCTGCTGCAGCGTCTCGCCTAGCAGCTCCTCGGCCCTGGCCGCGGCGGCGGCGATCAGCTCCTCCTCGCGGGCGCGCAGCGTCTCGATCTGCTCGCGCAGCAGCGCGGCCTCCGCCACAGCCGCGTCGGTGCGCCGCCGCGCCTCGTCGCGCTCGGCAGTGAGCGCGGCCCGCTGCTCCTCCAGCGCGGCCAGCAGTCCCTCGAGGCGGCCGGCCTCGGCGCCGAGGAGCTGGGACGCCCGCTCCAGCAGCTCCTCGTCGAGCCCGATGCGCTCGGCTATGGCGAGCGCGTAGCTGCGGCCCGGCTGGCCCACGGTGAGCCTGTAGGTGGGGCGCAGCTCGTCGAGGTCGAAGCTCATGGCGGCGTTCACGGCGCCCTCGGCCTCGCCGGCGAAGACCTTCAACGGCGCGAGGTGCGTGGTCACGACGCCGCGGGCCCCGCCCCGGAGCACGCGCTCGAGGATCGCCTGCGACAGCGCGGCGCCCTCGTCCGGGTCGGTGCCGGAGCCGAGCTCGTCGATGAGCACCAGGGTGTCGGGTCCGGCGCGCTCGACGATCTCCCTGAGGTTCAGGAGGTGGCCGGCGTAGGTCGACAGCGACGCCTCGATGCTCTGCTGGTCGCCGATGTCGGCGAGCAGGGCCGCGAGCCGCGGCAGCAGCGCCTGACCGCCCGGCGCCGCGGCGACGTAGAGGCCGCTGTGGGCCATGACCGCTGCCAGGCCGACGGTCTTCAGCAGCACGGTCTTCCCGCCGGCGTTGGGGCCGGTGACGACGAGCAGCCGCCTGTCCGCGTCGAGCTCGACGTCGTTGGGGACGCAGTCCGCGACGAGCGGGTGCCGCGCCCCCGGCAGGCGCACGCGACCGGCAGCGTCGAACGCGGGCGCCACCAGGCGCCAGTCCTTGGCCAGGCGCGCCGCGGCGTTCACGACGTCGAGCTCGGCGACGACCGCGAGGCTCTCGTCGACGAGGGGCTCGTCGGCTAGGCGACGGGAGAGGGCGAGCAGGATGCGCCTGACCTCGTCCCGCTCCTCCATCTCGAGGAGGGCCAGCTCGTTGTTCAGCTCCACCACCGACGCCGGCTCGACGAACACGGTGGCGCCGGAGTCGGACCTGTCGAGGGCCAGGCCCGGCACGCGCGACTGCGCCGACGCCTTCACGGGGATCACGTAGCGCTCGCGCCGCAGCGTGATGATCGGCTCCTGCACGTCGGCGGCGTGGACCTCGAGCAGCCTGGCGAGGCGCTCCTTGATGCGCCCGCGCAGGGGCGCGAGGCGCTGCCTGATCTCCCGCAGCTTGGGGGTGGCGTCGTCGCGGACGTTGCCGTCTACGTCGAGCTGCTCGCGCACCAGCCGCAGCAGGCCGTCGAAGCCGCCGATCCGCGCGGCCAGCTCGGTCAGGGCCGGCCGGTTCGAGGCGGCGACGCTGCGGCGCAGCGTGGCGACGGCGTCGAGGGTGTAGGCGGCGCTGAGGATCTCCTCGCCCGAGAGCATCCCGCCCTCGCGCACGCGCCTCAGCAGCGGCCTGATGTCCTCGATGCCGCCCAGCGACAGCTCGCCGCCCTCCAACACCTCCGCGGTGCGCCGGTGCAGGTCGTCCGCGGCCGCGGGCCCGACGTGAGGGCCGAGCGTGCCGGCCAGCTCCGCGCCCAGGCGCGTGCTCGCCCGCGCGGCCAGCGCGGCCAGCACGCGGTCGAAGGAGAGGCGCTCGAGGGCCCGTGGGCTCGCTTCCACGAGCCGTAAGTATAGGTCCCGGGCCCGCCTGCCCTGGCAGCCCGTGGTAGGCCTCGCGCCGCTTCCTCAGCTGTCGGCCTGGATGGCCGTCAGAGCGATCGTGTACACGATGTCCTCGACCGAGGCGCCGCGCGAGAGGTCGTTGACCGGCCTCCTCAGCCCCTGCAGCATGGGCCCGATCGAGATGACGCCGGCCGAGCGCTGCACGGCCTTGTACGTGGCGTTCCCGGTGTTGAGGTCGGGGAACACTAGGACCGTGGCGCGCCCGGCGATCGCGCTGTCCGGGGCCTTCTGCCGCGCGACCTCCGGCACCGTGGCGGCGTCGTACTGCAGCGGGCCCTCGATGAGCAGCTCGGGGCGCCGCAGCCGCGCGATCTCGGTGGCCTTCCTCACCTTCTCCACGTCCACGCCCTCGCCGGAGGCGCCCGTCGAGTAGCTGATCAGCGCCACGCGGGCCGGGATGCCGAACGCCAGCGCGGAGTCCGCCGACTGGACGGCGATGTCGGCGAGCTCCTCCGGGTTCGGGTCGGGGTTCACGGCGCAGTCGCCGAAGACGAGGACCTCGTCCGGCAGGCACATGAAGAACACCGACGAGACGAGCAGCGCGCCCTCCTTGGTCTTGATGAGCTGCAGGGCCGGCCTGACCGTGTGCGCGGTCGTGTGCACGGCGCCCGCCACCAGGCCGTCGACCTCGCCCGTCGCCAGCATCATCGTGCCCAGCACGACGTCGTCCTTGAGCTGGTTGCGCGCCCCGTCCGCGGTGAGGCCCTTGTGCTTGCGCAGCTCGACCATCGGCGCCACGTAGCGCTCGCGCAGCTCGTCCGTGGGCGCCACGACCTCGATGCCGGGGCCGAGGGAGACGCCCACGGCCTCCGCCGCCCGCGCCACGTCGTCCGGGTCGCCGAGGAGCCGGCAGCGGGCGATGCCGCGCTCGGCGCAGTGCGCCGCGGCCCTCAGCGTGCGCGGCTCCGTCCCCTCGGGCAGGACGATGAGCTTGTTCGCCTTCCTCGCCCGCTCCACCAGGCGGTGCAGGAAGGCCGGCGGCGAGAGGCGCGGCTCGCGGCCCTGGGCGACGCGCTCGACGAGCCAGTCGAGGTCGAGGTGCTCGGCGACGGCGTCCATCACCCAACCGAGCCGCTCGGCGTCGTCGAGCGGCACCTCGGGGTCGAAGGCCGCCGCCCTGGCGGCCGTGACGTAGGAGTCGGTGTCCACGGCCAACAGCGGCAGGCCGGTGGCGAACGCTCGCGAGCACAGTCGCATCACGTTCTCGTCCGGCGCGATGCCGCCGGTGAGCACCAGGCCGGCGAGGGGCACGCCGTTCAGGGCCGCCATCGCCGCCGCCAGGATCACGTCGTCGCGGTCGCCGGGGGTGATCAGCAGGGCGTCGGGCCTCAAGCGGTGCGTCATGTTGCCCACCGTCCTCGCGACGAGAGAGACGTCGGCGACGCGGCGCGTGTCGATCTCGCCCTCCACGATCACGGTGGCGCCGAGGTGCCGCGCCATGTCCCGCGTGCGCGGGGAGGAGAGCCGCGGGTCGAAGGGCACGGCGCCCAGCAGGCGCAGCTCGCCGGAGGCCAGCACCGGGGTGCCGGCGACGAGCTCGGCCGGCGTGATCGCGGGAGCGGCGGGCGTGGTCGGCCGCGCCGCCCCCGCCACGGCCCGGGAGTCGGCGCCGAGCTTGTTGACGACGACGCCGATCACGCGCGCCGCCGCGACGCCGCCGAACGGCTCCGCGGCCACGCGCAGGCGGTCGGAGAGCGCCGCGGGCGACTCGCCCAGCGCGGCCACGAGCACGACCTGCGCGTCCATGGCCTGCGCGAGCTGGGCGTTGATGGCGTCGAGCTCCGGGTGGGTGGCCGTGGCCGTGAGGCCCTCGACGACCACGACGTCCTTGCCCTCCGCCGCGCGCTCGTAGAGCGCGACGGCCTCCTGCATCAGCTCGTGCCGCCGGCCGGCGGCGAGCAGCGCCTCGGCGCGCGCGAACGGCAGGGGCTCGGGCGGGTCCAGCGCCGTGGTGCCCCTCGCGAACGCCGTCGACCGCTCGGGCCCGCCGTCGTCGCCGGGCTGCCTGATCGGCTTGACGAACCCGACGCGCAGGCCGCGCCGCTCCAGCGCCCGCAGCAGGCCGAGGCTCACCGACGTCAGGCCCACGCGCGCCTCCGTGGGCACGAGCAGCAGGCCGGAGGGCGCCGACATGGACCGAGCTTACCGCCGGGAACGCGATATGGCCTTCCGCACGACATGTGTCGCGATCCCGCATAGAGTAGGGGGACAGCGCCGCCATACCGCCGCGAAGGAGTGGGCCATGTCCGACCGCGATCCGCTCGACCCCATGAGCCAGGAGCCGGTGCCGACCGAGCCGCAGCCGACCGAGCAGCAGCCGACCGAGCCGCAGCCGACCGAGCCGGTGCCGCCCGCCAGCTACACGCCGCCTCCCGCGCCCGCGAGCGTGGCCACGTCGGGCACCGCCGCCAAGGCCGACACCGGCAAGCGGGTCCTCGCCTACATCATCGACCTGGCAGTCGCTTGGGCGCTGGGCTGGATCATCCCCACCTTCATCGGGCCGCTCCTGGGCGCGCTCTACCTGCTCCTGCGCGACGGCTTCGACTTCGACTTCATGAAGGGCCGGTCGCTGGGCAAGCACCTCATGAACCTGCGCCTGGTGCGCCTCGACGGCGGGAAGGTGGACCTCTCCACCTCGGCCTCGCGCAACTGGACCATCGCGCTGGCCTCGCTCGCCGGCTCCCTCGGCGTGTTCGGGGGGATCGTCACGCTGGGCCTGACGTTCCTGCTGATCATCGTGGGCATCGTCCTGCAGCTCGCCGAGGTCGTGCTGACCCTGACCGACGCCGAGGGCCGCAGGATCGGCGACAAGCTCGCCGGCACGAAGGTCGTCGACCAGCCGCAGTAGGGGCGTACCGGCGCTCGCGGACGCGGCGCCGCTGGCCTCGTCGCCGCGCGCTCCGACGGCGCCTCAGCCCGCCTCGCCCGACCGCGGGGACTCCCCCGCCGCCAGGTGCTCCGGCGGCCGCTGGCGCGTGCCGCGCGGGCGCGCCGCCGCCCTGAGCGCCTCGACCGTGACGACGCGGCGGCTCATCGCCAGCGCGAACGTCACGACGGCCACGAAGGTCAGTCCGCCGCTGGCCGCGAACAGGGCGTGCGGCAGCGCGCCGCCCGTGAGGCGCCACCACGGCTCGCCCACGACGCGCGCGACCATCCCGCCCTGCAGGAAGAGGAAGGTGACGGCCTCGTAGCCGGCTTGCCTGATGCCGCCGGGCCGCGGCAGCATCCAGTAGGCGACCCCCATGACCATCGACAGCAGGAAGCCCACGGTCCCCAGGTGACCGTGGGTGGGCGCCAGCGCCCCCGCGAGGTGAGGCCAGACGGCCATCGTGGCGCCCGCCAGACCGGCGAGCACGAGCCACGCGAGGGCGCAGCGCAGGAAAGCGACCTGCCAGCGGCTCAGGCGGCCTTGCCCACCTTCACGCGCCAGCGCTCGGGGCCCTGCTCCAGGTACTGCCAGGCGAGCTGCCCGCCCCGCTCGGCCTGGAGCTGGTAGTAGAGGGGCTTGGGGTCGTGGTCGTTGATCAGCTCGAACGCCTCGCCCGGCGCGAGGGCGTCGAACGTCTGGAAGATGAGGGGGTGCCGCTGGCGCGGCGGGACCTCGCGTACGTCAAGCTGCTTCACCGGGTGTCTCTCCTTCCCACCAGCGGATGGCGCCCGTGGGGCAGGCGGCCATCGCGTCGAGGCTGTTCTCGTCGGCCGGCACGGGACCACGCGCGGCGGCCGCCAGGGTCCCGGGGGACACGTCCTCGCAGACCTCGCAGCCGATGCAGCGCTCGAGGTCCACGTACACGTGGCTGGGGCGCCTGAGGCGGTTCACGCTCGCTCCGAGCCGGACTGGCTCGGCGCCCGGCGCTCGAGGCGCCGCACGCCGACGACCGTGAAGCGCCCGGCGCCCGCCACGAGCGCCTTGTCCTCACCCGGCAGCACGTGCACCACGTCGCCGGGGCCCACGTCGTGCGTGGCAGTGCCCTCGCGGACCTGGCCCTCGCCGTCGAGCACCGTGAACACGGTCTCGGCCCCGTCGCCCTCCGGGGCGACGATCGTCTGGCCGGACTGCAGGCACAGGAGCATCACGGCCAGCCCGCGGCCCATGCTCACCGGCCGCGGCACCGGCCCGTGCTCCGAGAAGCGCCTCTGCTCCATGGCCTTGATGAGCGGCACTAGGCCACCTCGCTCGTCCGCCGGGCCGGCTCGCTCGTCGGCGCCGGCTCGGTGGACCTGCCCGCGAGCAGGCCCTCCAGCTCGACCAGCAGGGACGCCTCGTCCTCGGCGGTGAGGCCGCGGATCAGCACGGCCTGGCCGAGGTCGACGGTGCGCGCGAGGACGCGCCGGAGCGCCGGCTGGCGCAGCGGCGTGAAGCCGTACCTCACCAGGACGTCGAGGCAGCCGGGGTGGGCCGCCAGCAGGTCGGACACGCGCATGCGCCGCAGCTCGTCGTGGCTCGGGCTCTTCGTCTCCACGACGAGGATGGTGGCACCGGCCGCGGGACGCCGCCCATGACGCAGGTCAAGGCGAGGTGCGCGGGCGCGCGGTTAGCTTCACGGCGTGCGAGAGGCTTACCTCGACAACCGGGGACTGCAGCCGCCGGAGCCGATGATCCGGACGCTGGCCCTGCTCGAGGAGCTGGAGGCCGGCGACGTGCTGACGATCCACAACGACCGCGTCCCCGTCTACCTCCTGCCCCAGCTCCTGGACCAGGGCGCGACCTACGAGGTCGAGGAGCTGCCTGACGGCAGCGCCAAGGTGCGGATCGTCAAGGGCGCACCTTGATGCCTCCGCCGGGCGCCGCGGGCGGCGCCCACCCCTACCTCCCCGTGTCGGCGCTGCTGGGGGGCACGCTGGCGCTGGCAGTGGGCGCCGCCTGGCTGCTCGCCGACCCCACCGCGCTGACCTCCTACCTGGGGTCCCCGAGCGCCGTGGCCCTCACCCACCTGTTCACGCTGCTCTACGTGGCCCTGGTCTACGTGGGCACCCTGCAGCAGCTCCCCGCCGTGCTGCTCGTCACCGACCTGGCGTGGAAGCGGCTCGGCTTCGTCGCGGTGCCGCTCCTCGGGGTCGGTGGGACCGCGCTCGTGGTCGGCTTCGCGGCCGGCTTCAGGCCGGCGCCGCTCGCCGTCGGCGGCCTGGCCGTCACCGGCTCGCTGGCGCTGGTGGCGGCCCAGACGCTCAGGACGGCGCGCAACAGCCCGCCGCGCGACGCCCCGAGCCGCGGGCTCGTCGCGGCCGTCTGCTACCTCGCGCTGACGGTGGCCTTCGGGACGCTGCTGGCCGGCGCGCGCGGCTCCGCGGGCCTGGCGGCCGCCGCCGGCTACTCGCCCGCGCTGCACCAGACGACGGGCATCGTCGGCGCGTTCCTGCTGGGGATCACCGCCGCCGGGCACAAGCTCCTGTCGATGTTCGCGCTGTCCAAGGGCGGGAGCACGTGGCGCGTCACGGCCGTGACGTGGCTCGTGCACGCCTGCGTCGCGGCCACGCTCGTCGCCGCGGCCGCTCCGCTGCTCGGCCTGCCCGCCGCCGCCGGGCGCGCCGCCGAGGCGGTCGCCACGCTCGGCCTGTGCGCGTCCGGCGCCCTCCAGGTGGTGGAAGTGGGGGCGCTGCTGCGGCGGCGCCTCCGCCGGCACCTCGAGGCGCCCGTGCAGCGCTACGTGCTCTCCCACGCCTTCCTGCCCGTCGCGGGGCTGCTGCTGGCGGCCGGGGAGCGCGAGGCCGCCGTGGTCGCCGCCCTCCTAGGTTTCGTCGGCCTGGCCGTGAGCGGCATGCTGATCAAGATCCTCTCGTTCCTGACCTGGACGACGGCCTTCGGCGCGCGCCAGGGCCGGCCCGGACCCGCGCCGCTGCTGCGCGACCTCACGCGGACGCGGCTCGAGCCCGTGATCACCGTGGGCCTCGGCGTCGGCGCGCTGGCGGCGACCGCCTCGGTGGCCTGGTCGTCCACGGCGCTCGCCTCCCTCGCCGCCGCGTCCCTCCTCGTGGGCGCCTGCGCCCAGCTCTGGCAGGCCGCGACCGTGGTGAGTCGGACGCTGGGGAACCGCGCCGGCAGGCGGTTGGAGGTGGTGACCACCAAGTGACCACACAGATGGTGCTCTCCGAACGGGACGCGTCCGCGCCCGCCGCCGAGGTGCTGGGCGCGCTGACCGCCGTGATCGACCCGGAGCTCGGCGTCGACGTCGTGAACCTCGGGCTCGTCTACGAGGTGTCCGTCGTCGGCGCCGCCGTGAGCGTGCGCATGACTCTGACGACCCCCGGCTGCCCGCTGCACGCCACCATCGAGGAGCAGGTGCGGGCGTGCGTCGCGGCGGTGCCCGGCGTGGAGCAGGTCGACGTGGAGCTCGTCTGGGACCCGCCGTGGACACCCATGTCGATGACCGAGGAGGGCAAGCGGCAGCTCGGCTTCTTCTGACCCCTAGCGCGCCGGACACCGCGGCGCCGAGGGCGCGGCCGCCCGCGAGGGCGGGAGAGGGACCGGGCGGCGGGGCGGAGCGCGCGACGCGTGCGCCGCGGTCCCCGCCGGCTAGCGGCCGGCCGACCGCGCCATCTCGGCCAGGGCCTCCTCGTCGACCGCCACCACGGTGCGGCCCGACATGCGGATGGCACCGGCGGCGTGGAGCCGCGAGAGGTTCCGGCTGACGAGCTCGGGCACCGTCCCGATGCGCGCGCCGATCTCGGCGTTCGTCATCAGCTCGAACGGCACGCCGCCCGCGGCCATGCGCAGCAGGTGGCCGGCCAGGCGGTGCTGGACCTCCTGGAACGAGATCTGGTTCACCAGGCCCACCAGGCGCCGCAGGTGGCGGCCGAGAGAGCGCATGAGGTGCAGCGCCACCTGCGGTCGCTCGCGCAGCACGCCCACGAAGCGCTCGTGCTCCACGACGTAGAGGGCGGTGTCGGTCACCGCCTGCGCGCTGGCGGGGTAGGGTCCGCCGTCGAGCGCGACGAGCTCCGCCACGGTCGAGAACTGGCGCTCGTGATGGAGCAGGAGCTCCCGGCCGCTGACCGGTGATATGAGGAAGACCTTGACCTCGCCCTCGGCGATGACCAGCAGGCCGAGGGACGGGTCGCCCTCGAGGAAGAGCGTCTCCCCGGCGGCGTAGTCGCGCAGCGTGGCGCGGGCGGCGAGCGCCCGCAGGTCGTCGTCGGCCAGCCCCGCCAGCAGCGGGCAACGGGCGAGGACGTCGAAGGCCGGGAGCGCCACCACCACAAGGTAACGCCCGGAGGAGCACCGGTCCCGCCGCGGTCCGGGGGTAACATGGCCTCCGCCGCGCGCGGCCCCGCCCCTCGGGGCGCCATCCCCACGCCGCCGCGGCGAGGAGGGGTTCCCCGGATGGCTTCGAGCTGGCAGCGCACCGTGGCGGTGATGTTCCTCGCCCAGCTCCTCGCCTCCCTCGGGTTCTCCACCGTCTTCCCCTTCCTCCCGGCCTACGTGGAGGAGCTCGGCTCGTCGACGGGCGGCTCGACCGTCTTCTGGGTCGCGATGGTCTACAGCGTGCAGGCCGTGGCGATGGCGATCGCCTCGCCCGTCTGGGGCGCCCTCGCCGACCGCTACGGGCGCAAGCCGATGGTGATCAGGTCGCTCATCGGCGGCGCCGCTTTCGTCGTGCTGATGGGCTTCGCGCGCAGCGCCGAGGAGCTCGTGCTCATCAGGCTCTTCCAGGGCATCGTCACCGGCGTCGTGTCGGCCTCGGCCTCCCTGGTGGCGGCCTCGGTGCCCCGCGAGCGGCTCGGCTACGCGATGGGGCTCATGCAGACCGGCCAGTGGGCGGGCATCTCGGTCGGCCCGATCCTCGGCGGTCTCCTGGAGTTCCTGGTCGGCATACGCATGTCTTTCGTCGTCACCGGCGTGGTGCTGACGATAGGCGGGCTGCTGGTGATCTTCGGGGTGCGCGAGAGGTTCACGCCGCCCGAGCGCAAGGACCACCTGGTGCGCGACATGTTCGGCCAGTGGGGCACCGTGCTGAGAGCCCCCGGCGTGAGGTTCGCCTACCTGCTGCGCTTCACGGCCTGGCTCGGCCGCACGATGATCATGCCCTACCTGCCGCTGTTCATCGCCACGCTGACCATGCGCGACGAGCTGAGCAGCCTCTACACCGGCATCGCGATCGGCGCGGCCTCCTTCGCCGGCACGATCAGCGGCGTGACGCTGGGCCGGCTCGGCGACAAGGTCGGGCACAAGCGCGTCCTCGTCGCGTCGGCGCTGGCGACGGCGGTCTTCTACGCGCCCATGTCGCTGGTGACGGGCGTGTGGCAGCTCGTGCTGCTCAACGTCGTGGTCGGGTTCGCCGTCGGCGGCGTGCTCCCGGCGGTGAGCGCGATGCTCGCCCGCCTCACCGACCCCGCCATGTCCGGCTCGGTGTACGGCCTCGACAACTCGGTCGGCGCGGCCTCGCGGGCCTTCGCCCCGCTCCTCGCGGGCGCCGTGATCTCGATCGGCAGCGCGCCGGGCGCGCCGGACTACCGCGCGATCTTCGTCGTCACGGCGGCGCTCTTCGCCGCGACGGCGGGGCTCGGCGCCTGGCGCCTGCCGCCCGACGAGCCGGCCGGCAGCCCGGAGCCGTCGGCCGCCAAGGTCCAGCCGGCGCGCTGAGCGTTCTCCTCCCTGTCGCCCCGGCGTTGCCGCGCGCCTGCGGAGCTGGCTATCTTCGTGTCGTCACCAGGGGTGTCTCGGGCGCTCACGGGCGTCCAGGCTGAGATCAGACCCTAGGAACCTGACCCCGGTAATGCGGGCGGAGGGAGAGTGACGCTGGCCCGGCCTCGCGCCGGGCGCGTCCGACCGGTGACGGAGAGGGCGCCATGATCACCAGAACCCTGACGATCCTGCTTAGCGCCGCGCTGCTCGCGGCGCACGCCGCGGCCCAGGAGCTACGTGTCCTCACGCACGACTCGTTCTCGCTGCCCACGGAGCTGGTGGAGGCCTTCGAGCGCGAGGCCGGCGTGGACGTCGTGTTCATCTCGGGAGGCGACGCCGGCGAGGCCCTGAACAGGGCGATCCTGACGAAGGGGAGGCCCATCGCCGACGTCCTCTTCGGCGTCGACGAGGGCCTGTGGCAGCGCGCCGCCGACGAGGGCGTGTTCGAGCCGTACGAGAGCCCCTCCCTCGCCGACGTCGCCGAGGGCTACGCGTTCGACGACACCCACCTCGTGACCCCCGTGGACGTCGGCTTCGTCGTGCCGAACTACGACGTGGCCGCCCTCGCCGACGCCGGGGTCGACCCGGCCGCCCTCACGCTGGCCGACCTCGCCGGCGAGGGCCTGGCGCCGCTGACCGTGGTGATGAACCCGGCCACGTCGAGCCCCGGCCTCGCCTTCCTCCTCGCCACGGTCGCCTACTTCGGCGACCCGCAGGCGGGCGTGGAGCCCGCGGCCCCCGAGGGCGCGCGGGCCGGCTTCGCCGACTGGCTCGACTTCTGGGACGCGATGGAGGAGCACGGCGTCCTCGTCACCGACGGCTGGACCGACGCCTACTACACGGCCTTCAGCCGCTACGGCGGCGACAGGCCCATCGTCGTGAGCTACGCGACGAGCCCCGCGGCCGAGGTGATCTTCGCCGAGGAGCCGCTGGAGGACTCGCCGACGGCGAACCTCGCCTGCGAGGGCTGCGCCTACAGGCAGGTGGAGGCCGTGGGGATCCTCGCCGGCACGCGGGCCCGCGAGGCCGCCGAGGCGTTCGTCGAGTTCCTCCTCTCGCCGGCGGTCCAGGAGGCGATACCCCTGGAGATGTTCGTCTCTCCCGTGCGCGAGGGCGCGGCGGTGCCGCCGGAGTTCGCGCGCTACGGGACGCTGCCGGAGGGCGCCGTCGCCGCGCCGCTCCCGCCAGCCGTCGTGGCGGCCAACCAGGAGCGCTGGCTGACGCAGTGGACCGCCGTCGTCATGCAGGGGCGGGACCCGGCCTCGCTGAGGTAGGCCTGGTCCCGCGCTCACGGCGCCGCGGCCACGGCCCCCGGCTCCTCGGCGTCGAAGAGGGCCGCGAGCTCGGGCGCGTGCCTGGCGACCTCGGCGAGCGTGCCGCTGGCGACCACGCGCCCGCGGTCCATGACGATCACCTTGTCGGCGCGCTCCAGCGCCGCGCGGCGGTGCGACACGACGAGGCAGGTGGCATCGCGGTCGGCGAACAGGCCGTCCCACAGGCGCCGCTCCGTCTCGACGTCGAGCGCGCTCGAGAGGTCGTCGAACACCAGCAGGTCGGCGTCGGTGAGGAACATGCGCGCCGCCGCGGCGCGCTGCACCTGGCCGCCGGAGAGCCGCACGCCGCGGGTGCCGACCTCGGTCTCCAGGCCCCCGTGGAGCTGCTCGACGTCGGCGCTGAGCACCGCCAGGTCCAGCGCACGCCGCACCGCTGAGGCGCTCGCCGCTCGGCCCAGCAGGACGTTCTCGCGCAGCGTGTCGGAGAACAGGCGCGGCACCTGGGCGGTGTAGGCGCTGCGCGGCGGCACGAAGAACGTCGCCGGGTCCGCGACGGGCACGCCGTTCCAGCGCACCTCGCCGGAGGTCTTCGGCAGCAGGCCCAGCAGCACGCGCAGCAGGGTCGTCTTCCCCGACCCGACGCGGCCGGTCACGACCACGAACTCGCCGCGGCGCACGGTGAACGAGACGTCCTCGATGCCCTCCTCCGAGCCGTCGTGCCGGTAGGTGAGGCCGGACACGGTGAGCTCGACGAGCGGCTCGGCGCGCGTCGAGGACGGCGCGAACGGCGCCTGCTCGCGCTCGAGGTCGTAGTCGCGCGGCTCGACCAGGCTCTCCACGGGCGCGTCGACCATCAGCCTCCCGAGGCGCTCGTAGGCGACGCCGGTGCGCTTGTGCTGCACGAACATCAGGCCGACGAACGACATGACGCCGGTGAGCCGCGGGAGGTAGGTGACGAACAGCGCGAAGTCGCCCACGGTGAAGCTGCCGTCGCGCAGGGCCCCGGCGCCCACGAGGAGCACGACGCCGGTGGCCACGTGGACCATGTTGTCCGTGACGCTGCGGAACAGCTCGGTCAGCACGGTGTCCTTCAGCGCACGCTCGCGCCTGGCCTCGTTCAGCCGCTGGAAGCGCGCCAGCACGCTCTCCTCGCGGCCGGAGGCCTTCACCGCCTGCACGGCGCCGAACGTCTCGCCGAGGAAGTCCGTCACGCGGCTCGTGGCCTCGCGCGAGGCGCGCCTGGCCGTGCGGATCAGCGGACGCATGTAGCTGGTGAGCCCCAGCGTGAGGACCAGCGGCACGCAGGCCAGCACCGTGAGCAGCGGGTCGATGTACGCCATGACGCCGAGCGCCACGACGCCGTAGAGGGCGAAGCCCCAGAAGTCGACCCAGTTCTCCACGTACTCGCCTATGTCGTTGACGTCGTCGCGGAAGCGCGTCACCGACTCGCTCGGCGACTCGGGCAGGCGCCGCGAGCCGGCCGCGGTCAGCAGGTGCCTCAGCACGTTGTGGCGCACGTGCAGCGTGATCTCGACCCAGTAGGTCGCCCACGTGCGGATCGCCGCCACGAACACGCCGATGCGGCCCACGTCGAGGGCGAGGGCGAGCGCGAGGAACGTCCAGGCGTCCCAGCCCGCGGGCGCGGCGCCCGAGAGGGCGTCGAAGACGCCCTTGGTGAGCACGCCCGTCAGGACGGGCAGCAGGTGGATCAGCGCCCACAGCAGGCTCGTGCCCACGAACAGCCGGCGCCTCTGGCGGACGAGCCGCAGGGTCAGCAGCAGGGGGTTGGTGTCGAAGCTCATGCCAGGTCCTCGAGCAGCTCGGCCTCCTCGGGGTCGAGCCGCGTCTCGCCGGCGCGTCCGGCGACGTTGAGGTCGAGCGCCAGCGCCGCGCGGCGCAGGCGCGAGTAGCGGGACGAGGGGTCGGCGGCGAGGGCGACGCGCGGGCCGGCCTCGACCACGCGGCCGCGCTCCATGACCATGATCTCGTCGACACGCTCGACGGTCTCCAGGCGGTGGGCGATCACGATCGCCGTCCGGCCGTGCAGGAGCCTCTCGAGGGCGACCTCGAGGCGGCGCTCGGTGACGGGGTCGAGGCGCGACGACGGCTCGTCGAGGATCACGAGGCCGGGGTCCTTGAGGAACACGCGCGCGAAGGCTATGAGCTGGGCCTCGCCGGCCGAGAGGTTGCGCCCGCCCGAGTCGAGCTCGGTGTCGAGGCCCTTCTCCTGGCCGCGCAGCCAGGCGCCGAGGCCGAGCTCCTCGAGCACGCTCACGATCACCTCGTCGGGGACGCTGGGGTCGAAGAACGTCACGTTGTCCCGCAAGGTGCCGCGGAAGAGCTGCACGTCCTGCGTGACCAGGCCGATCCGCGCGCGGAGGCGCTGCAGGTCGACGTCCCTGGTGTCGACCCCGCCCACCCGCACCCTCCCGCCGCTCGGGTCGTAGAGCCTGAACACCAGCCGGGTGAGCGTCGTCTTGCCCGAGCCGGTGCGGCCGAGTAGACCGAGCCGCCTGCCCGGGGCGAGGCGAAACGTCACGCCGCGCAGCGTGAGCTGGTCGGCGCTGGCGTCGAGGTAGTGGAAGTCGACGTCCTCGAACGCCACCGAGAGCGGTCCGGCCGGCAGCTCGGCGTCCCCGCCGGGCGGCAGGGCGGAGCGCGTCCTGAACAGCTCGCCCACGCGCTGCACGCCGGCCGCGGCCTTCTGGAGCTCCTGGAGCTGCTGGGTGATCTGCTCGATAGGGTTCTGCAGCATGAACAGGTACTGGAAGACCATGTACGCCGCGCCGACGGTCATGTCGCCGCGCCTGACGAGGTAGATCGAGGAGCCCACGGTGACGGCGAGGCCGATCACGAACAGGCCGTAGCTCGACAGCCACACGACGCTGCGCAGCATCCAGGCGCGGCGCGTGTCCAGGTAGACGCCGCGCATCACGCCGCGGAAGCGGTGCAGCGAGTACTCGCCGCCGCCGTTCGCGCGCAGGTCGTCGAGGCCCTGCAGGCGCTCCTCGATGAAGCCGAACTGCCGCGCGTTCGCCTCGCGCTCGAGGTTCGAGGCCGGCACGCCGACGCGCCTCGTCAGCGTCAGGGCCACGAGCTCCAGGACGACGAACGCCGTGAGCGCCCCGCCCATCAGCGGCTCCTCGACCCACAGGGCCGCGAGGATGCCGACGAGGAGCAGCAGCCCGCCGAACACCCTCACCGAGAACTGCGAGAGGAAGTTCGACAGGCTGGTGATGTCGCCGTCGATGCGCTCGATCATCTCGCCGGCGGTGCGGGCGTTGTGGAAGCCCATGTCGAGGTCGAGCGTGTGGCGCGTGAGGTCCTCGCGCAGGTGGTTCGTCGCCCGCCAACCCACGGACGCGGCGACGTAGGTCGCGAAGGCGTTGAGGAGCTGCGTCACGACGGCCACGGCGAGGAACGACAGCGCCAGCGACGTCAGGCGGGCGCCCGGCGCCGCCGTGAGCGCGCCGTCGATGAACCGCCGCAGGATCTGCGGCACCAGGAGCTGCAGGCCCGTCGCCGCGAGGAGCAGGAGGGCCATGAGGGCCGCCATCCCCCGCTGCGGCGCCAGGTAGCGGCGCAGGAGGGCGAGCATCGACGCCTGGGCCGGCGCGGTCCGGTTCGCGGTGCTGGCTCGGGTGGTCATGTCACCTCGTTCGTTGAGGGTGAGTGTGGTGCGCGTGCCGCTCTCTCGTCCGCCCGGGCCGTGCACGCGAGAAGAAGGCCGCGGGCTCCTGTCTGGTCGCCCACGGCCGGGTCCGCTCTGGCTTCTGTAGCTAGCTAATGACCGGTCTCAGGGCAGACCACTCCCATGCCATCGCCGACGCCGAGCGGCGCCGCGGTGCGCGGGAAGGGGATGCGCACGTGGTCTGCCATGACCGCATGACTCTAGTGGAGCCGCACTCGCGTTGTCAACGGGGTGATGGTGTTCGCGGCGTCCGCCTCGTCCGGGCCGGCTCGGCGAAGGGCGTCCGCGGACCACGACGCGCCGGAAGCGGCTCGCGCCGCGACCGCCCCGCCTTAGACTCGCGTCGTGCGGCGCACCTGGCTGGGGCACGTCACGGGCGCGGCGTCGCTGGCGTTCCTCGCGCTCGCCCTCCTCGTGCCGCTGGCGGCGATCGTCTGGCGCGGCGTGGCGGGCGGTAGCGGCGCGCCGCTGGCCGGACTCGCGGCCACGCTCGCCGACCCCTACTACCTCGGGCGCCTGTGGTTCACGACCTGGCAGGCGCTCCTCTCCACGGCGCTGACCGTGGCCCTCGGCCTGCCGACCGCGCTGCTGCTCGCGCGCTACCGCTTCGGCGGTCGCCGTCTCCTCGCCGCCGCCTTCAGCGTGCCGTTCGTGATGCCCACGGTCGTCGCCGGCATGGGCTTCCTCGCCCTCGCCGGGCCGCGCGGCGCGCTGGGCGTGGACCTGCGCGGCACGCTGGCCATCGTCCTCGCGGCGCACGTGTTCTACAACTTCGCGATCGTCGCCCGGCTGGTCTCCGGCTTCCTCGAGGGCGTCGGCCCGCGGCTCGAGCAGGCGGCGGCGACCCTCGGCGCGGGCCCTTGGCGGAGCCTGTGGCGCGTGACGCTGCCGCTGGCGCTGCCCGCGACCGTGGCGTCAGCTACGCTCGTCTTCATCTTCTGCTTCACGAGCTTCGGCGTGGTCCTGATCCTCGCCCCCCAGGCGCGGTTCGCCACGCTGGAGGTGGAGCTCTACCGCCTCACGCTGCGCCTGCTGCGGCTCGACGTCGCCGCCGCGCTGGCCCTCGTGCAGCTCGTCGTGGTCGGCGGTCTCGGCTGGGCCTACACCAGGCTGCAGGCCCGCCTGGCCGTCCCGGTCCCCGCCGGGAGGTCCGCGGCGCGCCGTCCGAAGGGCGCGGGTGCGGCCCTCCTCGGCGCCGACCTCCTCGTGGTCGCCGCCGTGGTGCTCGCGCCGCTCGTGGCCCTGGCCGCGCAGGCGCTCACGGCGCCCGACGGCTCGTTCCCCTCCCTGGCGAACCTGCGCGGGATGCTCGAGGCGCCGCGCTCGGTGGGCTTCGCGACGCTGGGGCTGGGCCTGCGCAACTCACTTACCTTCGCGGCGCTCTCCACGGCGGCGGCGCTGGCGCTGGGCACGGCGTTCGCGTACGCCGTCACCCGCGGGCGCTGGCGCTGGCTCGACGGCCTCTCCCTCCTGCCGCTGGCGACGAGCCCCGTCACCCTCGGACTCGGCTACCTGATCGCCTACCCTTGGCTCGTGGCCACCTTCTGGGGCGTGCCCCTCGCCCACGCGCTGATCGCCTTCCCCTTCGTGACGCGCACGCTGCTGCCGGCCCTGCGCGCGCTGCCGGCGGGTCAGGTGGCGGCGGCGGTGACCCTCGGCGCCGGCCCGTGGCGCACGCTGCGGCGCGTCGAGCTGCCGCAGCTGCTGCCCTCCCTGGCGGTCGCGGCCGCGTTCGCTTTCGCCGTCTCCCTGGGCGAGTTCGGGGCGTCGCTGCTGCTGGTCCGCCCCGAGTTCGCCACGCTCCCGGTGGCGATCTACGACAGGCTGGGGCGACCAGGACCGCAGAACTACGGCGCCGCGCTGGGCCTCTCCCTGGTGCTGATGGCGGTGACGGCGCTGGTCATGCTCGTCCTGCAGCGCCGCGAGCGCGGCGAGTTCTGACGCCGCCCTCACGCGCCTCGCCGGCGGAACGGCGATAATCCCCTCACTTGGAGCTCGCGACGGCCCGGTGGGCGAAGGGACGCTGATGCCTGTGAGCATCGAGGACGCGCGCCTCTCCCTGCGCATGAACCGCTGGGAGGACGCCCTGGCGGGCTTCGCCGAGGCCGACAGGACCGGCCCGCTCGGTCCCGACGACCTCGTCGAGTACTCGACCGCCGCCTGGTTCGCCGGCGACGTCGACGCCGCCACCGACCTCCTCGAGAAGGCCCACGCTCGCTACGAGCAGGCGGGCAGACGCGCCGACGCCGCCATGACGGCGGTCCGCCTGTCCCGCCTGGCGATGCTGGCCGTGCGTCCGTCGGTCATGGCCGGGTGGATCGCGCGGGCACAGCGCCTGCTCGAGGGCGAGCCGGAGTCCGGGGCCCACGCCTGGCTGACCGTGATGAGGGGGCTGGTCACGGCGTTCGGGTACGGCGACTTCGCCGGGGGCGTGCGGCTCGCCGACGAGGCGCTGCGGCTCGCCCGGCAGCACGACGTGCCCGACGTCGAGTCCTTGGCCCTCGTCGCCAAGGGGAACATGCTGCTGCGCCAGGGGGCGTGGCGCGAGGGCCTGGGCCTCGTGGAGGAGGGCGCGGCCGCCGCGTCCTCCGAGCGCGTGGAGCCGCGCACGGCCTGCGACGTGATCTGCCTCTCCATCGCCGCCTTCGCCGACCTCGGCGAGTACGGCCGCGCCGACGAGTGGATCGCCCAAGCCGACCGCTGGATGCGCTCGCGGTCGATCTACGGCTACCGCGGCCAGTGCCGCGTGCACCGGGCGGAGCTGAAGCGCCTCCAAGGGGAGTGGCAGGAGGCCGAGCGCGAGGCGCTGGAGGCGTGCGGCGAGCTCGAGCGCTTCCGCATGCTCGACAGCGTGGGGTTCGCCTACTACCAGATCGGGGAGGTGAGGCTGCGCCTCGGCGACCTCGACGAGGCCGCGGCGGCGTTCCAGCGCGCGGTCGAGCACGGCCACCACGCCCAGCCGGGGACGGCGCTGCTCGCGCTGGCGCGCGGCTCCACCGCCGAGGCGGCGCGGATGATCGCCGCCAGCCTCTCGGCCGAGGCCGGGTCACCGGCGAGCGACAGGCTCCAGCGCCCCTACCTGCTCGCGGCCCAGGTCGAGATCGCGCTGGCGGGCGACGACCTGGCGACCGCGGAGCGCGGCGCGGCCGAGCTGGAGGCCGTCGCCGCGCAGTACGAGTGCGACGTCCTGAGCGGCCTCGCCGCCGCCGCGGCCGGCAGGGTCGCCCTGGGCCGGGGGCAGCTCGAGGCTGCCGCCGCCTCGCTGCGGCGGGCGGCGCGCCTGTTCCAGCGGGCCCGCGTGCCCTACGAGTGGGCGCGCGCCAGGGCCCTCCTGGCGCGCGCGCTGCTGGCGGCCGGCGACGAGGCGCTGGCCAGGCAGGAGCTGACCGCCGCGCGGAGCGAGTTCGAGCGGCTCGGCGCCGAGCCGGACGTAGCCGCCGCCGACGATTCGCTGAGCGGACGCGGCGAGCCCCAGAGGCCGCGTCCCACGGTCAAGACCTTCATGTTCACGGACATCGTCTCGTCCACGCAGCTCGCCGGCAGCCTCGGCGACGGCGCCTGGGAGAGCGTGATGGAGTGGCACGACCGCACGCTGCGGGCCGCGTTCGCCCGCCACGGCGGCGAGGAGGTGCGCCACACGGGCGACGGCTTCTTCGTCGCCTTCGACGACGCCCGCGAGGCCCTGCGGTGCGCCGTCGAGGTGCAGCGGCTGCTCGACAGGAACCGCCGCGAGCACGGCTCGGCCCTGGCCGTGAGGATCGGGCTGCACGCGACCGCGGCGCTGCCGCACGAGCGCGACTACGCCGGCCAGGGCGTGCACGTGGCGGCGCGCGTGACGGCGCTGGCCGGCGCCGACGAGGTCCTCGCGACCGAGGCGACTCTCGCGGGCGCCGGGGGTCACGGGCTGGAGGTCTCGCCGCCGCGGCAGGCGACGCTCAAGGGCGTCGCCGAGCCCGTGACCGTGCGCTCGGTGAACTGGGCCTGACCCGGGCGACCTGCCGAGCGCGACGGGCGGCCCCTCGCGCGCCTCCCTGACGCCCCCAGCGCGGCGGCGCCCCGGCTCGGGCCGCGGCTATGATGCCGCGGAGACATGGGCCTACGCGTCGAGCGCCTGTCGAAGAGCTACGGACCCGTGAGGGCCGTCGACGACGTGACGCTCGAGGTGCCGCCCGGCTCGACCCTCGCGCTCTTGGGTCCCAGCGGCTGCGGCAAGAGCACGCTGCTGAGGCTCGTCGCGGGGCTCGAGGCGCCGGACGGCGGTCGGGTGCTCCTGGGCGGCGCGGACGCCACGCGCGTGCCGACGCAGCGCCGCGACCTCGGCATGGTCTTCCAGGACTACGCGCTCTTCCCGCACCTGAACGTCGCCGACAACGTGGCCTTCGGCCTCGTCGAGCGTCGCTGGGGCGCCGCCGCGCGCCGCGAGCGTGTCGCGGAGATGCTCGAGCTGGTCGGCCTGGCCGGCCTGGGGCGGCGGCGCGTCACCGAGCTGTCCGGCGGCCAGCAGCAGCGCGTCGCGCTGGCGCGGGCGCTGGCGCCCCGGCCCGGCCTGCTGCTCCTCGACGAGCCGCTCTCGAACCTCGACGAGGCGCTGCGCGCCGAGCTGCGCGCCGAGGTGGCCGAGCTGCTCGACGCCCTGGGTACCGAGGCCGTCTACGTGACGCACGACCAGGTCGAGGCGTTCGCCGTCGCCGACGCCGTCGCGGTGATGCGCGCCGGTCGGATCGTCCAGGTCGGCCGCGCGCAGGAGCTGCTGGCCGCTCCGGCGGACGCCTGGACGGCTCGCTTCCTCGGCCACGAGAACGTGTGGGAGGGAACGGAGGCCGCCAGCGTGGCCCTCGCCGCGGGCCTGGGCGCGCCTCCCGCCCCGGGCGGGGCCCTGCTGCTGCGGGTCGAGGAGGTCGCGGTCTTCCCCGCCGGCGACGGCGCCGCTTCGTCCGCGACGGGCTCCGGCACCGGCACGGCCCGGGCGGTGGTGAGGCAGGCGACGCGCGAGGGCCTGGCCTGGCGGCTCGTCCTGCGCGTGCCGGCCTGGGAGGCTGACGTCGTCTGGCGCGGCCACAGCCGGGAGCTGGGCGGCGAGCCCTCGCCGGGCAGGGCCTACGAGCTCGTCGTCCCGTCGGTCGCGTGGCGGGCGCTCCCGCCGGGAGCGACGTGAGCCCGGAGAGTGGGCCGGCGGCCCTCGTGCTCGCCGGGGGCGAGCCGCCGGCTGCGGGCCTCCTGGCGCCGCTGCTGGAGGACGTGGGCCCGGTGGTCGCGGCGGACGGCGGGCTGCGCCACGCCGCGGCGCTGGGGCTCGCTCCCGACCTGATCGTGGGCGACCTCGACAGCGTCACCGAGGACCTGCTGCGCGCGTTCCCCGACGTGCCGGTCGAGCGCCACCCGCGCGCGAAGGACGAGCTCGACCTCGAGCTGGCCCTGGCGGCCGCGCGGCGGCTGGGGGCCGCCTCGGCGCGCGTGCTGGGGGCGTTCGGCGGCAGGCTCGACCAGAGCCTGGCGAACCTGCTGGTGGCGGCGCGCCTGGCGACGGCCGAGCCGCCGTTCCCCGTGACGCTCCACGGCGGCGCGCACGAGGCGCGCCCCTGCGCCCCCGGGCTGACCTGCGACGCCGCCTGGCCGCCCGGCACGACGGTGAGCCTGCTGGCGCTGGGAGGCTACGCCGTCGTCACGGCGACGGGCCTCGCCTACCCGGTCGAGGACCTGCGGCTGCCCTTCGGCGTCGGCCTGGGGGTCTCGAACGTCGCGACGGGCGGCCGGGTCGTCGTGCGCTGCGCCGCCGGCGTCGTCGCCGTCATCGCCGAGCACGTCGCCGCCTAACGGGGACCCCGGACGCTCAGCCGGCGCCAGCCGACACGCTCGCGAACACGACCTCGACGCCGGGGCCGGTCAGCCTCACCTCCCCGTCGCCGAGCGCGTAGCGCTCCACGCCCTCGAGGGCCGCCACGAACGCCCTCTCCAGGCTCATCGCCGGCTCGGGGCAGGCCATGAGCGTCGCCGTGATCGGCTCGAAGTCGATCCCGCCGGAGGGCGTGAGGCCGGCGCCCGCGACGAGCTGGTTGCAGCCCACGGTGCCGGCGAGCTGGCCGGTCTCGTTGACCGCGAACGTCGCGTCCGCGCCGGGTTCGGGGCGCATCGTCTCGCCGTCGACGGTGAGGCTCACGAGCCGCCAACGGTCCGAGCCGAAGAGGTCGGCCACCGTGGCGGCGTCGCCCGCGGCGGCGGCCGTGGCGAGGAGGCACGCGAGGACGAGGGCGGGGGCCAGGCGGCGGGCGGTGCTGGGGGCGCGTGGCATGCCCGAAACTAAGCGCCGGCGTGCGGCAGGTGATTAGCGCTGCGTGTCGGGCGGGTTAGCCTGCTCTCATGGTCGACGCCGACACGATCGTCGCCACGCTGCGCGAGCTCGACCTCCCCAACGGCCACTGGGCCGTCCACGCCAGCGCCGTCATGGTCCTGCACGGTCTCATACCGGACGCGGGCGACATCGACGTCGTGGCCCGCGGGCCGGCCTGGGCCAGGGCGCTGGAGCTGGGCGCCCCCAAGCCCGGCAAGCAGGACCTGTGCGTGAGCCTGCCGAGCCTGGGCGTGGAGGTGTGGTCCGGCTGGCTGGGCGAGGACCTGGACGCGCTCATAGACGGCGCCGAGCTCGTGCTCGGCGTGCCGTGCGTGACGCTGCGGGACGTGCTGCGCTTCAAGGAGAGGGCCGGCAGGCCCAAGGACGCCCCGCACGCGGAGCTGCTCAGGCGCGTGCTGGAGCGGGGCGGCTAGGCGGAGGGCCACCGGCCGCGTTGACACCCGCCTGGGCCGCTGTTAGACTCCCGCCCATGCTCGCGGCCGTCCCGTTCAATTCGGACGACGATCCCCGCTCGCGGAGGCTCGGGGCGTAGCCGCGTAACATAGCCAGAGGCACGGACCCCCGAGCGTCGCTCGGGGGTCTTCGCTTAGGAGGGCTCATGACCGGCACGACGACAGAGAGCGAACGAGCGCGCGCCCGCACCCTGGTGAGCGGGCTGGCGGACCGCGTGGGCGACGTCGTGCGTCTGCAGGGCTGGGTGCTGACGCGGCGCGACCTGGGCGGCGTCGGCTTCCTGCTGCTGAGGGACCGCTCGGGCGTCGTGCAGTGCGTCGTCGAGCGCGCCGTCTCGGGGCGCGGCGGCCTCCACGGCCTGCCGCTCCACGAGAGCTACGTGTCGCTCACGGGACGCGTCGTCGCCCACGCGAAGGCGCCGGGCGGCGTCGAGGTGCACGCCTCGTCGCTCGAGGTCGTCAGCGAGGCCGCCGCCCCGCCGCCGGTGGAGCTCGCCAAGGAGGAGTGGCACGCGAACCCCGACACGCTGCTCGCCTACCGCCACGTGACGGTCCGCAGCCCGCGCGCCAGGGCGGCCCTGAAGGTGCAGGCGGTGCTGGTGAGGGCGTTCCGCGCGCTCCTCGACGAGCGGGGCTTCACCGAGGTGTTCACTCCCAAGCTGGTCAGCGCCGGCGCCGAGGGCGGCGCGAACCTCTTCGAGGTCGACTTCTACGGCCAGCGCGCCTACCTGGCGCAGTCGCCGCAGCTCTACAAGCAGATCATGGTCGGCGTCTTCGAGCGCGTCTACGAGACGGCGCCCGTCTACCGCGCCGAGAAGAGCCACACCAGCAGGCACCTCTCCGAGTACCTCTCGCTCGACGTCGAGTTCGGGCCCATCGACGACGAGGGCGACGTCATGGACCTCCAGGAGGCGGTCGTCAAGGGCATGCTGCGCGCCGCCGTCGACGCCTGCCCGGCCGAGCTCGCCCTGTTCGGCGCCGGGCCGCCCGACCTCTCGGCGCCGGTGCCGCGGGTCCCCCTGCTGGAGGCCCGCGAGCTGGTGCGCGAGCGCTACGGGCACGAGCCGGGCGGCAAGGACCTCGACCCCGAGGCCGAGAGGCTCATCGGCCGCTGGGCCAAGGAGGAGCACGGCTCCGACCTCGTGTTCGTCACCAAGTTCCCGCAGGCGGCGCGGCCCTTCTACACCTACCCGGAGGACGGGGGCCTCACGCGCGGCCTCGACCTGATCTTCCGCGGCGTCGAGATCACCTCGGGCGGCCAGCGCGCGCACCGCTACGAGGTGCTCGTCCAGGAGCTGGCCAAGCGGGGCATGGACCCGGAAGACTTCGCCGACTACCTCGAGGTGTTCAAGCACGGCATGCCGCCGCACGGCGGCTTCGCGATCGGCGCCGAGCGCCTCACGGCCCTGCTGCTGGGCATCCAGAACGTGCGCTTCGCGCGCGCCTTCCCGCGCGACGCGCAGCGGCTGTCGCCCTGAGAAGAGGCCCTGTACCGAGCCGCCCATGGGCGAGGCGTTGACGCGCCCTTGACGCCCCCCTGCTACGGTCGCCGGCGACCTGAACGCTTGGGAGGGCCAGCATGTACGACAGACGCCTCGCGGCGGTCGCCTTCGCGGCGGCGATGCTCCTGGCAGCCTGCGCGCCAGCGACCGGGCCCGCGGCCGACCTGGCGGCGCTGGACGCGCCCTGCGCCCAGGACCCGCCCCCGACCGTGGCCGTCGTCGACTTCGCGAACACGACGGGCACCTACGGCACCACGATCGTCGGCGTGGAGGACGCCGCGACGGCCCGCCTGATCACCCTCATGAAGGCCTCGGGCTGCTACGTCGTCGTCGAGCGCAGCGAGCTCGTGAACGTCATGCAGCGGCAGGGCCTCGAGTCGCTGGACCCCGTGGAGCTCGCCCGCGCCGCCGGCGCCGGCTACGTGGTCACCGGCGCCGTCACCCGCGGCACCATCGCCAGGCCGGGCGCCAGCGTCTTCGGGGTCTCGCTCGGCGAGACCCGCGCAGAGGTCGAGGTGGACGTCAGGGCCACCGACATCATCACCGGCGAGGTCGTCGTGTCGATGACGGGCGCGGGCAGGTCGAGCAGCCCCAACGTCGCCGTGTCCGCGATCCCGGTGGCGGGGCTGATCCGCTTCGACGACCCGGCGGTCGGTCCCCTGCTGGCGGAGGCGGCCGAGCAGGCGGTGAACCAGGTCGTGGCGGCGATCCGCGCGTCGTTCTAGGGAGCGGTCCGGGGCTCTCCGGTCCCGGAGTCAGTCGGCGGCCAGCAGGTCGACGATGCCGGAGGCCAGCACGCTCACGGCGACCTCCAGGCCGCGTTCGTCGATGTCGAAGCGCGGGCTGTGGTGCGGGTGGGCCGTCGCCTCGCCCGAGCGGGTGCCCACGAAGAAGTAGACGCCCTTGGCCTGCTGCAGCCACAGCGCCATGTCGTCCCCGCCCATGACGAGGCGCTGCTCCAGGACGTTGTCCTCGCCGAGGAGACCGGCGGCGACGCGGCGGAGCCTGGCCACCGCCGCGGCGTCGTTGACCACGGCCGGGGTCCCCTCGAACCACTCGCTCTGCAGCTCCGCGCGGTAGGCGCGCGCGACGGTGCCGGCGATCTCCAGCACGCGCGCCCTGAGCCTCTCGCGGGTGGCCGGGTCGAAGGTCCTCAAGGTCCCCTTCAGCTCCACCTCGTCCGGGACGATGTTGTAGGCGGTGCCGGCCTGGAAGCTGGTGATGCTCACCACCGACTGGTCGGCCGGCTCGGTCTCGCGGCTCACGACGGTCTGCAGGGACGTCACCACCTGCGAGGCGGCGACGATCGGGTCGATCACGTCCTGCGGGTAGGCGGCGTGGCCGCCCTTGCCCTTGACGACGAGCCTGAAGCTGTCCGTCGCCGCCATCGCCGGCCCGGCGCGCACGGCCACGGTCCCGAGCCTGTCGGTGCTCGAGAGGTGCAGCCCTATGACGTGGTCGACGGTGACGCCGTCCAGCGCGCCGTCGGCGAGCATCGCCTTGGCACCCGCCACGATCTCCTCGGCCGGCTGGAACACGAACACGACCCGCCCAGGCAGGCTCTCGCGCCGGCTCACCAGGACCTCGGCCACGCTGAGCAGGACGCTCGTGTGGCCGTCGTGCCCGCAGGCGTGGTGCCGGCCCGGCACCGTGCTCTTGTACGGGACGTCCTTCTCGTCGGCCACGGGCAGCGCGTCCATGTCGGCGCGGGCCAGCACCGTGGGTCCGGGGCGCCCCGTGTCGAGGACGGCGACGACGCCGGTGCCGCCCACGCCCACCCGCGGCTCGAGGCCGAGCTCGCGCAGGCGGGACGCGACCACGCCCATCGTCCTGCGCTCCTCGAACGCGATCTCGGGGTGCATGTGGAGGTCGCGCCTCGTCGCCACGGTCTTCTGCTGGAGCTCCTTCGCCTGTGCCGCGATGCTGCTGCTCATGACACGAGACTACGCTCGACGCGCATCCCGGCGCACCCCCCAGGGACGTCCGGCGCCACGCCGGCCTCCTCGCCGCCGCGCCGGCCCGCCGCTCGGCGGCGCCCACGCCCGCGGCTCAGCGTCCCCCCACCCGCACCTCCACCGAGCCGTCGCCCGGCACCGTCACCGCTTCGAACACCTGCGCCGGAGAGGTGAGGACGCGCACCTCGTAGACGCCCATGGGCAGCTCGACCGCTTCGCCCACCCGGCCGGTGGCGATCAGGTCGCCTCCGGGTCCGTAGACCTCGAAGCCCGGCCTCAGGGCGTCCGCCACGGCCAGCCGCAGCTCCTCGAACGAGGTCACGTCGACGTAGGTCGCGCCGACCTCCTCGGCCAGCGCCTCGAAAGCGGCCAGGCCGGCCTCGTCGAGCCCCAGCGAGACGATCGCGATCGTCGTGCTGCCCGAGGCGCGCAGCGCGGCGGCCGCCGCGGCGGGGTCGCCGCCGCAGGACTCCTCTCCGTCGGTGACGAGGATCACGGTGCGGGGGCCCGTCGCGGAGCGCAGGTCGTCCACGGCGGCCAGCAGCGAGTCCGCGATCGCCGTCTGCGAGAGGAGCTTGGGCTCGATGCCTGCCACGGACGCCAGCGCCCCCTCGCGGTCGAGCGGGGCGAGCGGGACCTCGAGGCGGGTCTCGCACGAGCTGGGAGCGACGTGGCCGAACGCCCGCAGCGAGAAGGGGGTGCCTTCCTCGAGCACCGTTCCGACTAGCTGCTCCAGGGCCCGCTTGGCCGCGGCGATGCGCTGCTCGCCGCTCGGCAGCGGCTGCCCCATGGAGCCCGACGCGTCGAAGATCACGTGGACGGCCCCGGGCCCGGCGTCGCCCGCGGGCAGCACCGACAGCGTGCCGGGGCCGGGCGGCTCCAACCGGGCCGTCGTCGCGGTGACCGTGTAGCGCTTCAGGCGGCGCAGCAGGCAGGACGCCCTGGCGAAGCCGCTGTCGAAGTCCCCCACGCCGCCGGCCATCGTGTAGACGCCGCCTCCGGCCGCGGCCCAGCTCCGCATGAGTTGCTGCGGGTAGAGGTCGCCGCCCGAGCTGACCTCGAACGTGAACACGCGGGGGCGCACGTCCCGCAGGGCCGCCCACAGGCCGGGCGTGAGCCAGTAGCCGCCCGTCTCGGCGTCGGTGATGAGGAGGACGGCCTTCGTGCCCTCGCGCTCGCGCAGGCCCTCGACGGCCGTCAGCAGGGCGAGCTCGGCGAGGCTCGAGTCGGCGTTCCTGTCCCACTCCGTGAGCGTCCGCTGCACCCTCTCGGGGTCGCTCGACCAGTGGGGCAGCAGCCATCGCGGGGAGGGCTCGTCGAAGGCGAGGAGCTGGACCGCCTCGCGGTCCCCGTCCACGTCGTCGGCGAAGGCGGCGAGGGACGCGTAGGTGATCGGCTGGTAGCTCGACACCGAGCCGCTGGTGTCCCACGAGAACACCACGGTCCGCTTCGGCTCCTCGAGCCTGAGCAGGTAGTCGCCCGGGGCGACGAACGCGCTCAGCACCACCTCGTCGCCGTCCTCGCTCGCTTCCACAGGGAAGGGCGTCAGGTCGGCGTCCAGCAGCTCGTAGTCGTAGGCGATCGTCGGGTCGCCTCCCAGGCGCAGCGCGAGGTGGTTGTGGCCCGGCGGCACCGTCAAGCGGAGCCAGTCGACGTCTTCGCCCACGGCCACGGTGCCCGCCACCGCGCTGCCGGGCGTCAACGGCGTCGCCCGCTCGGGCGCGTCGTCGTCGTCGGCCCCGACAGTGGCGGCGGCGGGGGCGGCCGCCAGCAGCTCGTAGGGGCCGCTCCCGGCGCCCGTACCCCACTCGCCGAGGGCCGAGAGGTAGCCGTCGCCCGGGGCCGCCTCGCGGGCCTCGAGCTTCGTCGGCGGGAAGTAGCGCCTGCCGCCCTCCCGCTTCGGGGACGAGAGGCGCACGTAGCGCGCCCATACCGGCTCGTCCAGGGCCATCGCGGTGCGTTCGCCCGCTCCGGCCAGCGGCCAGGTGCCCACGACCCGCCACGGGCCCGCCGGCCCGGCCAGGCTGACCGCGACCTCGACGGCGTCGAAGAGCTGGTCGGGGTCCTCCGCGGGCTGCACCCAGGCCAGCTCCGAGAGGCGGGCCGCGCGTCCGCCCAGGAAGCCGACGACGAACGCGAACCCGTCGTGACCCCCGAGGTCGAGCGGGCTCACCGCCGCGTCCGCGAGGAGCACGTCCGTCCTGTCGTCGGAGCCGAGCAGCGGGTCCGACCAGACCACGTGGCCGCCGAGCTCGGGCGCGGCGAGGTCTGACCCCGAGAACAGGGCCTCGTCCGCCGCGATCAGCTTCCACTCCCCGAAGTAGGCAGGCTCGTCGCCTTCGTGGTCGTCGACGACGACGAGCCTGGCGTACCGGGCGCTGACCGGCGCGGGGAACACGAAGGACTGGTCGACCCGCGCGCTGCTCAGCTCGCCGGTGAACGCCGTCTCGAAACGCTCGCCGTCGAGGGAAGTCTGGACCTCGAAACGCCTCAGCCAGCGGCTGGCGGCCGCGCCCGACACGGGGTTCAGCACCGTGCCGATGAGCGTCACAGGCCCGTCGCCGGGCAGCTCGTACGTGGGGGAGTGCTCGCGGCTCACCCGACCCCCGCCGGAGACCGCTATGCGCCCGTCGTTCACGAACCTGTCGGACGTGACCGAAGCGAAGCCGGCGGGCGGCCTGGCGCCGAACCCGGCGAAGAGCACGTTCGGGTGACCGAGCAGCGGCGCCGCCACGGGGAAGTAGGGGAAGCCTCCCAACGGGGCCGCCTCGCAGCGCGGGGTCACGACGGCATCGGCCAGCGAGAGCGTGCCGCCCGACGTCGCCGCCACCTGCAAGGTGATGGGCGCGTCGTCGGCCAGGTCGGCCGGGAGCCGCGCCGCCAGGGGCACCTCCACGGTCTGGCCGGGTCCCACCTCCACCGCGGGGGGCAGCTCCAGCTCGACCAGCGGCACGTCGGCGGCCACCGCGAGGTCGGCCACTACGGGCGCCGCGCCGTCGTTCCTCACCCTGAGGCTGCCGGAGAGGCTCTGCCCGTTGCCCCAGTAGGCGGCGACCTCGGCGGCGGCGAGGCTGAGGTCGAGCGCGAGGGGCGCGTCGGCGCGGGCGGGAGCGAGGCCGCTCGGGTCGGGCCGCGCCGAGAACCGGGCGGCGACGCGGTACGCGCCGGACCCCCGGAAGCGCAGGTAGGAGCGCTCCCCGTCCTCCAGCGTGTGCGTGAACGCGCCGTCCTCATCGGGCCCTTCTAGACGGACCCCGCGTCCCTCCACGACCACGTCGGCGGAGACGCCCTCATCGGCTTCCACCTCCAGGCGCATCACGACCGCTTCGGGGAACGTGGGCAGCGCGTAGAGGTCCCTGTCCCCGGCCTCGCCCACCCGGCCGGACCACTCCAGGCTCGCCGGCAGGGTCGCGGCCGACGCCACGTCGTCGTTCGGCTCGCGGTCGGGGGGCAGGCCCAGCGTGCCGAGGCGGCGGAGGCGGAGCTGGTAGTAGCCGCTCGACACCGCGTCCCGCGAGGCCCGCCGCAGGACGACCTGGTGGTCGCCGGCGAGGAGCCACGATTCCGCCACGACGCGGGCTTCCGTCGCCGTGGTCGTTCTGTAGGCGCGCCCGTCGAGGTTCAGGGTCCAGTCGGTCTCGCCCGCCGCCGGCACCAGCTCGATGACGACGTAGCCCTCGGTGGCGAGCTGGAAGCGGTAGTGGTCCTCGTCGCTCGCGCTCGACAGGCGCCCGACGCGCACGGCGTCCGGGTCGAGCCGGTGAGCGCGCGAGGGGTCGTCGTTCGGCTCCCGCTCGAGCACGCCGGGCGGCGGGGGCGGAAGTGGCGGCGGCGCGGCCTCCGCCGTGTCGTCGTCCGCCGGCGGCATTGGCTCGGGGTCCGCGGCCGCGGTCGGGGCGAGCGGTTCCTCCGGCGGCGTCGCCGCGGCGGTCGCCGCCTCGTCGGGCACCGGGCCCAGGGAGATCGCGCGCAGCGCGTACTCGCCCGCGTCGCCGCTGACGCGCAGGTAGTGGGTGCCGGGGAGGAGGGCCAGGTCGTCCAGGCGCAGGCGCCCCTCGCCGCGAGCGCGGGCGTCGACGCCGCCCGCGGCGTCGACGACGGCGAGCTCGCTCACTCCCGACCCCACCACCTGGACGCGGTAGCGCTCCGCCGCGCCCGCCACCTCCAGCCCGAACACGTCGACGTCCTGGGGACTCAGCTCGCCCCTGGCTTGGGCGCCCGGGCCCAGGCGGTTCGCGCCCGGGACCGTGTCGTTGGGCTCGCGCTCGAGGCCCTCCGGCGCGGCGGCGCCCGCGGCGCGCAGGGTCAGGGTGTAGGCCCCTCCGCCGCTGCCGTCGACCCTGAGCCGGTAGGCGCCGGGGCGCAGGTGCAGGCCGGCCAACGTCCCGCTCGCGCCCCTGCGTTCCTGCAGGAGGGCTCCGTCCGGCGCGTAGAGCCGCAGACGTAGGCTGGCCTCCGCGCTCAGCCCGAGGTCCCAGGTCCCGGGCCCCTCGCCTCCCACCTCGAGCCTGTAGTGGTCGACGCCGTCGGCGAGCCCCCGCACCTCGCCGCCCGGCGGCAGGAGGTTGGCGTCCTCCCAGGTGTCGTCGGGCTCCAGCTCCGTGCCCTCGGTGACGCGCCCCTGCGGCTCGAGCCGCACGCGGACCGGGCCGGACGGCGCCTCTCCCCTGGGCTCCACGCTGGCGACGTACTCGCCTTGCGGGAGACCGAGGCTCGATGCCGTGACGGGCGCGGGCCACGCCGCAGCGATGCGGACGACCTCGCCGCGCTCACCGGCGATCACGAGCTCCGCGCCCGAGCCGGCCGGAGCGTGGAGCGAGGCGCGCCACGCGAAGCCCGCCCCCTCCTCGCCGATCGTGAAGGGGACGCGGAGACCGGCGGCGAGGTCGCCGAAGACGTCGAACGCCCCGCGCTGGGGGGAAGAGCCACGGAGCGGGCGGGAGACGTCGTCCAGCGCCGCGGGGACCAGGCGAGCGACGTACGCCCCCTCGGCGCCCGCCCCCGTCACGCCGACGAGGTAGCTCCCGGGAGCGAGGAGGAAGCCCTCCGAGGCCGACGGCGTGCCGCCC
>DASVDQ010000072.1 GCA_036381035.1 Trueperaceae bacterium
CGCAGAGCCTCGACGTGATGCTGTGGCTGAAGTCCAAGGGCGTGCGCTTCCTGCCCAACGGCAGGCAGGCCTTCAAGGTCGGCGACACCTACAGGTTCTGGGGCGGGATCGTCCTCGACGTCGCCGGCGGCGGCGCGGGCCTCATCGACTACCTCTACGCGGCGGCCATTAGGGACGGGGTCACGGTCTGGTACGGGGCGCGGGCCATGGAGCTGCTCCGCGACGGCCCGCGGATCGCCGGCGTGAGCGTGCGCCGGCAGGGCGAGTACGTCGACCTGGCCGCGAAGGCCGTGGTGCTCGCGTCGGGCGGCTTCGAGGCGAACAGCGAGATGCGCACGAGGTACATGGGCCCCGGGTGGGACCTCGTCAAGGTCCGCGGCACGCGCTTCAACACCGGCGACGGCGTGCGCATGGCGCTCGCCGCCGACGCGATGCCCTGGGGGGAGTGGTCGGGCGGCCACGCCGTGTTCTGGGACCAGAACGCCCCCGCCTTCGGGGACCTCGCCGTGGGCGACGGGTTCTCGAAGCTCAGCTACCCCTTGGGCGTGCTCGTGAACGCCGAGGGCAAGCGCTTCGTCGACGAGGGGGCCGACTTCCGCAACTACACGTACGCGAAGTACGGGCGCGAGGTGCTCAAGCAGCCGGGCGCCACCGCCTGGCAGGTCTTCGACGCGAAGGTCACGGCGCTGCTGCGCGACGAGTACAGGATCCGCCAGGCCACGCGCGTCAGGGCGGACTCGCTCGAGGAGCTGGCCGCCAAGATGGAGGGCATCGACGAGGACGCCTTCCTGCGCACCATGGAGGAGTACAACAGGTCCGTGCGCCAGGACGTCCCCTTCGACCCGACCGTGAAGGACGGCAGGTGCACGGTCGGCATCACGCCCCCCAAGTCGAACTGGGCGAACACGATCGACACGCCGCCCTTCGAGGCCTACTCCGTCACGTGCGGGATCACGTTCACGTTCGGCGGCCTGCGCATCACCGCCGACGAGGCCCGCGTCCTCGACACCGAGGAGCGGCCGATCGAGCACCTGTTCGCCGCCGGCGAGCTGGTGGGCGGCCTGTTCTACGGCAACTACCCCGGCGGCTCGGGGCTGACCGCGGGCGCGGTGTTCGGGCGCATCGCCGGCAGGGCGGCGAGCGCCGCGGCGAAGGGGGACTGACGCGCGACGGTTACCGAGGGCAAGGTCGGTCCGCTGTGGAAGCTCTGCGCCAGCACCGCGTTCGTGTTCATGACGAAGGCGATGCTCACGCCCCTGGTGCCGCTCTACAGCCTCGAGCTCGGGGCGTCGGTGTCCCTGGTCGGGCTGCTGGTGGCCGCGTCGTTCGTCCTGCCGCTGTTCCTGGCCCTGCCGGTGGGGAGCCTCGTCGACCGCCGCGGTTCGGCGCCCGTCATGACGGCCGGCGCCGTGCTGATGGGCCTGGCCCCCTTGATCATCGCCGTGGTCCCCGGGCTGGCGGCCGTCGCCGTCGCGCAGGTGGTCGCCGGCCTGGCGCACCTGCTGATGGGCCTGGCGACGCAGAGCTTCGTGGGGTCCATCTCCACCGGCGTCCGCCGCGAGCGCGACTACGGCTGGTACACGACGTTCGCGTCGGCCGGCCAGCTCGCCGGCCCCCTGGCGGCCGGGCTGCTGGCCGACGCTCTCGGGTACGCGGCCGCGTTCTCCGCGGCCGCGGCGATCTCGGTGGTCGGGGTCGTCCTCACGCGCCTGCTGCCCGACGACCGCGGGCGGGCCAGCGGCAGTGCGGGGCTCGGCTCGAGCCTGCTGACCGTGGGTACCCTCCTCGGGCGCCCCGGGGTGCGGCTCGGCATCCTGGCCAGCGCCAGCGGGATCTTCGCGATGACGGCCTTCTCGGCCTTCCAGCCCACGTACCTCGAGAGCCTCTCCTACTCCGCGACGACGATCGGCATGCTGCTCTCGCTCAAGAGCCTGGCGTCGATGGCCGTGAGGCCCTTCATGCCGGGCGTGACCAAGCTGCTTGGCGGCAAGCTGAACACGCTGTGGGCGATGATGCTGTTGGTCGCCGTGACGCTGGGGGCGACGGGGTACTTCGAGTCCCTCGGCCCCCTGGTGCTGCTGTCGATAGGCTTCGGCGTCGGCTTCGGGATCTCGCAGCCCGTGAGCATGGTGACGGTCGTCGAGGAGAGCGAGCCCGGCAACCGCGGCTTCCTCCTCGGCCTCCGCCTCACCGGCAACAGGGTGGCGCAGCTCGTCGGCCCGCTGGTGATAGGCCTCGTGGCCGACGCCCTCGGCTTCGGCCCGGCGTTCCTCGCCGGCGCCCTGGTCGTCGTCGTGGGCAGCTTCCTGCTGCTCCTCTTCCGCCCCCGGGCCGCGCAGGCGCTGAACCGCTGAGCGCGGGAGGCGATGGACGCGCCCTCAGCCCGACAGCCGCGGCAGCACCTCGTCCGCGAAGGCCGCGATGAACTCCTCCTGGTTGCGCCCGACGTTGTGCACGTGGACCTCGGTGAAACCCAGGTCGAGGAACCGCTGGATGTGCTCGCGGTGCTCCTCCAGGTCCGGCGAGATCAGCATGCGGTCCCGGTAGTTCTCGATCCGCACGAGCTTCGCCATCTGCTCGAAGTCCTCGGGCGAGCGGATGTCCTGCTTGGGGAAGGCCATCCCGCCGTTGGGCCACTCGCGCAGCGCGTTCGCCTCGGCCTCCTCCCGCGTGGGCGCCCAGGAGAGGTGGAGCTGGAGGAGCTTCGGCATCTTCTCCGGGTCCTTGCCGGCGCGGCGGGCGCCCTCGGCGAACCTGTCGAGGAGCATGCGGAGCTTGGCCGGGGCGGCGCCCGGCATGATGATGCCGTCGCAATGCTCGCCCGTCCACCGCGCTGTCACGGGCCCGGAGGTGGCGACGAGCACCGGCACGGGCTCCTCCGGCAGGGTCCACAGCTTCACGCGGCCGAGCTTGAAGTAGCCGTCCTCGCGGTGCCTGATGACCTCGCCCGTGAAGAGCTGCCTGATGATCTCGACGGCCTCCTGCATCATCCGCAGACGCACGTGGGGCTCGGGCCACACGCCGCCCACGAAGTGCTCGTTGAGGGCCTCGCCGCTGCCCAGCCCGAGCCAGAAACGGCCCGGGTACATCGCTCCGAGCGTCGCCGCGGCCTGTGCGATGATCGCCGGGTGGTAGCGGAACGACGGGCAGGTCACGCCGGGGCCGAAGGTGAGGCGCTCGGTGGCCTCGCCCAGCGCCCCCATCCACGACCACACGAACGCGCTCGCGCCCTGCGCCGGGACCCAGGGCTGGAAGTGGTCGGCCGCCATGACGCCGGCGAAACCCCGCTCCTCGGCCAGCCGGCAGTAGCGCAGGAGCTCGGACGGACCGAACTGCTCGAGTGCCGCCGCGTAACCGATCTTGGCCATCCGGTCCTCCCCGGCCGGCGAGGGTGGGGCGAGGGCCGCCCCGCGGGCTTCGCATACGCCCGTATACGGCCGCATCCAGTTGGTACGTCCCCGAGTCTACGTGAGCCCGCCGCGGGAGTCAAAGCCCCGCGGTCCGTCGAGGAGGCAGCGGCCGGATGAACGACCGCATCGAGATGATCGCGCTCACGTCGGTGCCCGTGGTCCGCGAGCCGCGACCGCTGGCGCCCCTCGTCCTGGACGCGCTCGAGGCCGAGGGGATCGCGCCGAGGGCGGGCGACGTCCTGGTGATCGCCCAGAAGCTCGTGTCGAAGGCCGAGGGCGCCTTCGTGGACCTCGCGACCGTGACGCCGGGGGAGCGTGCGACCTCCATCGCCGGCGCCACGGGGAAGGACCCCCGGCTGGTGGAGCTGATCCTCGCCGAGTCGCGGGAGGTCGTGCGCGTCTCGGGGGGCCACCTGATCACCGAGCACCGGCTCGGCTTCGTGTGCGCGAACGCCGGCGTGGACATGTCGAACTCGGGGGCGAGGGACCGCGCGGTCCTGCTCCCCAGGGACCCCGACGCCTCGGCGCGCGACCTGAGGCTGGCCATCCGCGAGCGCCACGGCGTCGACGCGTCCGTGATCGTCAGCGACTCGCACGGGCGCGCCTTCAGGAACGGCGCCATCGGCGTCGCGATCGGCGTGTCTGGCCTCCTGCCCGTGCACTCCTACAGGGGCGAGGCGGACCTCGACGGGCGCCTGCTGCGCACGTCGGAGGAGGCCGTGGCCGACGAGCTCGCGTCGGCGGCGTCGCTGCTCATGGGACAGGCCTCCGAGGGGCGCCCCGTGGTGCTGATACGCGGCTACGCTGGCGACCGCTGCGAGGGCGGCTACGCCCCGCTCGTGCGCGACCCCGAGAGGGACCTCTTCAGGTGAAGCCCGGCGCTCCCCGCGCGCTCACCCGAGCACCTTCCCGCTCACCGAGCGCTCGTCCGCCCGCCCGGCCCGCTCCCCGGCCGGCCGGACCCGCCGCCGAGCGGTCCCGCGCACCCGCGCCCTCCCCGCCTCAATCGAGCTCCTCGCGGACGTTGAGCAGCAGCCTGATGTTGAACGCGTTCTCGATGTGCTGCCTGGCGATGCGCTCCGCCTCGGCGGCGTCCTTGCGCCTGAACGCCTCGATGAGCGCCTGGTGCTCCGCCAGCGCCTGCTGCGCGCGGCCCGGGTAGGCCAAGGTGGTCTGCGTCGCGCGCCGCAGCGAGGCGTGGATCTGCTCCATGAAGCCGATCAGCGTGAGGTTGTGGGTCGCCCTCAGTATGACCTCGTGGAAGCCGAAGTTCAGCGCCGCCAGGGCCGCCGGGTCGTTGGCCTTCGTGGCCGCCTCCAGGCGCTCCTGCATGTGCTCGAGGCGGACGAACTCGCGCTGCGTCATCTTGCCCGCGGCCAGCCGGGCCGCCAGGCCCTCGAGGGCCGACCTCACCGCGTAGATGTCCTCGATCTCCCCGGCCGTCAGCTCGGCGACGATGGCGCCGCCGCGCTTGTCGCGGCTCACCAGGCCCTCGCTCTCGAGGCGGAAGATCGCCTCCCGCACCGGGGTGCGGCTCACCCCCAGCATCTGGGCCGTGGCCTCCTCGACGAGCCGCGTGCCGGGCGGCATCTGGCCCTCGACGATGATCTCGCGCAGCCGGTGGTAGACCTTCTCCGCCGTGACCGCCCCGGAGCCGCCGCTGCCGGAGACGCTCCCCTCGGCGGTCGGGGCGGTGGCGGTGGTCGTCTTCGCCTGGCGCCGTGTCATGCGGCGGGAAGCGCCTCTACCCCGGCGCGGCGTGCTCCTCCGTCGCTGCGTCGGGCCGCGTTGCGTGGCCCTCGCCCCCTGCGCGCGGTCGCGAGAGCGTGACGTCGGTCCTGCGCCTCCGCGGGGGCGCCCCCCTTCACCTCGACAGGCATGCTTCACCCCTCCTCAGGCACGTGTGGGACTGTGCCGGTGGTACGGAACGGCGTGAACCCGTATCCCGCAGTATACGACGCGCGGTCCCCGGAACCGCGCTGCCCCTCGGCGTCGCCCGAAGGCCGTGAGCCGAGATCAGACATCCAGGTCCGTCACGACGATCAGGCGACTCCTCGCCTCCACACCCCGGGCCGGCAGCTCGTCGACGCCGGCTCCGCCGCCGGCGAGCAGGCGCGAGAGCGCGGTCCTCTTCTCCTCCCCCGTGACGAGGAACACCACGACGTCGCTGCCGTTCAGGGACCTGAACGTGAGGCTCAGGCGCCGCGAACCCGTCTCGGGCTGCGCCGTGGCGACCGTGAGCGCGGTGCTCCCCAGGGCGGGGGAGCCGGGGAACAGGCTCGCCGTGTGGCCGTCGGCGCCCAGGCCGAGCAGCGTGACGTCGAACCTGGGCTCCGGCCCCGCCAGCTCGCGGACCCTGTCGGCGTAGAGCCGCGCGGAACGCTCCGGGTCGTCCGCTATGGGCCAGGGATGGACGTTCTCCGGCGGCACCCCCACGCGGTCGACGAGCGCCGCCCGCGCCGCGCCGAAGTTGCTGTCCGGGTGGTCGTGGGGCACGAACCGCTCGTCGGCCCAGAGCAGGTGCACGCGCGGCCACGGGATCCCTTCGTCCTCCGCCAGGCGCGCGAAGAGCGGCAGGGGGCTGCGCCCCCCGGAGAGCACGAGGAGGCAGCGACCCCTCGCCGCGACCGCGTCGCCGATCGCGCCGGCGATGACCTCGGCCGCCCG
>DASVDQ010000073.1 GCA_036381035.1 Trueperaceae bacterium
GCGATGGGCCGTGAGCGCGCGGCGCGCGTAGCCGATGCGGTCTCGTGCGAGGAGCTGCGGGTCCTGGCCGAGAGCGAGATCTACTGGGACGAGATCTCGTCGATCGAGCCGGACGGCGTCGAGGAGGTCTTCGATCTCACCGTCCCGGGGCTGCACAACTTCGTGGCGAACGACATCGTCGTGCACAACTCGATCGAGCAGGACGCGGACCTCGTGATGTTCATCTACCGCGACGAGTACTACGACCCGCACTCCGAGAAGCACGGCATCGCCGAGATCATCATCGGCAAGCAGCGCAACGGGCCCACCGGCTCGCTCGAGGTCCAGTTCCACAACTCGCACGTGCGGTTCAACGACCTGGCGCGGACGGGGTAGCGCGGCCTGGCACGGCGACAGGGCGCACGCGGGCCGTTCCGGCGCCGTCCGACGCCTCTGCCCGGCGCGGGAGCCATCGGCCTCGACCCGGCACGGGGCCCAGCGGGCGTCATGAACCAAGAACACCGGACCGGCTAGACCGACCGGTCTACTGCGCTCTCACCGAAGCGCCGGCATCATGAGAAGGCCCGACTGCGTGGGTATTTTTCACGCGGGAAGATGAGTACTGCGTGATAGAGTCCTCCCGGTTTACGAGGAGGAGACGCCTATGTCCTCATTGCGCGAGCGCTTGTCGCGCTGGCTGAGTCCCAGGATCGAGGCCGTCGGTCTCGAGGTCGGGACGAGCGCGCTGAAGGTGGTGGAGCTGCGACCAGGCACCCCGCCCTCGCTGAGCGCGCTGGCGTTGCGGCCGATGCCGCCCGGCCTCATCCAGGACGACCAGGTGACCGACGCCCAGGGCTTGGCCGAGGAGATCAAGGCCCTGTTCCACGACGCCGGCATCAGCCGGCGTTTCACGGTCACCGCGGTGAGCAACCGCCAGGCGATCACGAGGAACATCCACGTGCCGCGCATGACGGTCCAGGAGCTCGACGAGGCCATCAAGTGGGAGGCGGAGCGCTACATCCCCTTCCCCATCGACGAGGTCATGCTCGACTACTTCGTCCTCGACAACCCCGAGGACGTCGAGGAGGGCGGCCAGCTCGAGGTCGTGATCGCCGCGGCGCGGCTCGACGAGGTCACGCAGCAGGTCGAGTACCTGAAGCAGGCGGGCCTCGAGCCCTACGTCATAGACGTCAAGCCGTTCTCGCTCCTCCGCTCCCTGAAGGGCTCGCTGCTCGGCGAGCACCTCACGCGGACGACGCTGGCCGGCGACCTCTACACGGAGGCCAACGAGATCGGCGTGGTCCTCGAGATCGCCGCCAGCACCTCGACGGTCACGCTCGTGCGGGGCCAGCGCGTGCTGATGAACCGCAACATCAACGTCTCGGGCGACGACTTCACGGCCGCGATCCAGCGCGCCTTCGGGCTGGACTTCGACAGCGCCGAGGAGGTCAAGATCGAGTACGGCACCGCTACGATCCCCACCGAGGACGAGGAGGACCTCCTCAACTTCGACGCCAAGCGCGAGCAGTTCTCCCCCGGACGCGTCTACGAGGCGCTGCGCCCGGTGCTCGTCGAGCTGACGACGGAGATCAGGCGCTCGCTCGAGTTCTTCCGCGTCCAGAGCGGCGACGCGAACATCAGCCGCATGCTCGTCACGGGCGGCGGCGCCAAGCTGCGCGGGCTGCCCGAGGCCATCGGCGACGCGCTCGGCTTCCGCGTCGAGCTCGGGGACCCGTGGCTGACCATCAACGTGGACGAGAACCGCTTCGACACGCAGTACCTGAAGAAGGTCGCGTCCGAGTTCGCGGTGCCTCTCGGACTGGCGCTGCGGGGGGTGGCGGGCGTTGACTGACCTGGAGCTACTCCCCGAGACCACGCAGCCGGGCGCAGAGCGCCGTGGGGGCGGTGACCGATGACCAACGTCCTCCCCAAGCACCACACAAGCGGCGGCGGGTTCGCGGCTCGCCCTAGGGGAGATCGTCGATGATCAACATCAACCTCCTCCCCAAGAACCTCAGGCGGGTTCGCGAGCCCGGGTACTGGCGGCTGCTGATCGTCGTCTTCCCGCTGCTCGTGCTCGGCGTGGCGGCACTGCTGCAGTACTTCGCCAGCACCACCGAGGCGAACCTCCAGCGGGAGAAGCTGGCCCGCGAGGACCAGCTCGCGCTGCTCCAGCCCTTCCTGCGCGAGCAGCGGGACCTGCTGGCGCGTCAGCGGGAGCTCAACGAGCTGATCGCCGTCGCGCGCTCGGTCCGCGAGAACCGCATCGTGTGGACCGGTGAGATCGCCGGGCTGCTCGAGACCCTGCCCGCGCAGGGGGCGTCGGGCCGGCCGAACATCGACTTCAGGCAACTGAGCATGTCGGCGGTGGTCCCGCCGCGGGCCGACCCCAACCGCTACGAGGGAAGACCGATCGTCGCCGAGATGAACATCAGCGGCACGGTGGTCTCCACCGAGGTGCTCGCCCAGTTCATCCGCGCCCTGGAGAACTCGACCGACTACGGCGTCGCGTTCCAGAACGCCCAGCGCCAGGCCGACACGGACCTCTACGACTACTCGCTCACTGTGGGCGCCATCGCCGAGGACGCCGCCTCTGGGGGCCAGCGGTGAGGCTCGGCAACTTCAGCTTCAGCAAGCTGCGTCAGCGCGACATCGCGATCATCACCATCGTCCTGTCGCTGGTCGCGGGGGCCCTCTGGTACTTCTACATGTACCGGCCCACGCAGGACCGGATCACGCAGCTCGAGACCGACATCGCCCAGCTGGACATCGAGATCAGGCGCGGCGAGGACGCCAGGCGCAACCTGCCTGACCTCCGCCTCGCCGTGGCGCAGCTCGAGGAGGACCGCCGCGTGTTCCTCTCCGAGCTGCCGCGCGAGAGCGACATCTCCGGCCTCATCGACCAGCTCAGGGTGTCCGCGGCCGACGCCGACGTGACCGTCCAGAGCCTGAGCCAGGGCTCCGCCAACGAGCAGATCCAGGACGTGCGCCCGATAGGCTTCAGCGTGCAGACGCAGGGCACCTACGGCGACACGATGCAGTTCCTCGCCGGCCTCGAGGGCCTGCAGCGCTTCACGAAGATCGGCAGGGTCTCGCTGGCGCTGGAGGACAACACCTCGACCGACCCGCTGCTCAACGCGTCCTACGACTTCACCGTCTACGTCTACACGGGCGACGACCCAGGGGAGCTGGAGTAGATGCGACTTTCCAGGACGGCCCGCTTCCTCATCGCCGCCCTCCTGATCGCGGCGGCGGCCTTCGTGTGGGTCAACCTCTTCAACCAGACCAGGACCGCTGAGCCGACGCAGGCCGCCGGCGAGCCCGCCCCCATAAGCGTCCCGAACGGCGCCGCCGCCCCGCCGGGCGCCGCCGCGCCGGGTGCCGCCGCGGGTCAGGCCCCGGCCGGGCCCGCGGGCGCCGAGGCGTCGGCCGGGGGCCAGGCCGGCCAGGCGGGCGCGGAAGGCGCTCAGGCCGCCGCCGGCGAGGGCCAGGAGGGCGCCGCGCCGCTGGCGCCGCCCGTCGTCGTGGCCGAGGGCGCCCAGGTGGTGACCCGCGAGCTCGTGATCGACGAGCTGCCCTTCCTCGTCCTGGGGCCGCCCGAGGGCGGCGCCGAACAGGCCGCGGCGGAGGGCGAGGGCGCATCGCGCCCGCAGGCCACGCAGCGGGCGACGATCAACCCGTTCTCCCCCGTCGTGGTGCAGGCTCCGGCCGCCCCGCGGCAGGAGGTGGCGGCCCAGCCGCCCGCGTCCACGCCGGTGGTGGAGGTCGTCGCCGAGGCGCCGCCCCCCAGGCAGCCGGTGACGCAGGCCGCGCCGCGCGCTCCGGCCGAGCCGGTCAGGGCGCCGGCGCCGCGCACGGTCGCACCGGCCGGTCCCGTGGCTGCAGACCTCCCGCGGGCGCTGCCCGGCGGCGTGCTCCCCTCGACGCCGCAGATCCTGCGCGACGCCCGCAGCCAGCCGACCGTCGTCGAGCCGGAGGCGCCCGACGTCGGCGAGCTCGCCGCCCTGCGGGAGCCCACCGACGAGGGCGGTCCGGAGCCGCTCGGGCCCGGTGGGGCTCAGCCGGCCGAGGCGGAGGCCCCCGCGCCCGACCTCGGCGAGCTGGCAGCCATACGCGAGCCAGGCGAGGACGCCGCGGTGCAGGTCGCGCCCGTCGACGTGGCGCCGCAGGCCGCGGCCGCCGCGGTGCCCGACCCGCTCGGGCCCGGCAGGTCGGAGGAGGCGCGCGCCGACGCCAACCCGTCCAACGCCCTGCCGCTCGTCGTGGGCGCCGACCCGCTCAGCCGCTACCTGCGCGACAACGACGTGCGCTTCACGGGCACGGTGCTCGGTCCGCTCAGCGTCGGCGTCTTCCGCTCCTCGGTCTACGCGGCGCCGGTCGTCCTGACGCTGGGACAGGCGCTGCCGGACACCGACATCATCCTCTCCGACCTGCGGGGCTACGAGGCCCGCTTCACGCAGGGAGACAGGACCCAGACCCTCTCGCTGGACCTCAGGCGGTGATCATGAAGCGAACCCTCACACTCCTCACCCTCCTCGCCCTGCTCGGGGCGGCCACGGCTCAGCGGGACATCGCGCCGCTGCCCGACGACCCGAGGTTCGACCAACCGGTCGAGTTCGTGACGAGCGCTTCGGGCGAGTCGCTGCGCGCGATGGTCCTGGGCCTGGCCCGCTCCATCGGCCTCACCGCCGTCGTCGACGACGTGCCCGACAAGGTGATCGTCTACGACATCGGCGACCCGAAGCCGTTCCGGCAGGTGTGGGACCTCGTCCTCACCCTCAACGACCTCGACTACGTGCTGCTCGAGAACGACCTCGTCGTCGTGGGCACGCCGGAGTCCGTAGCGCGCCTGCGCGCGGGCGAGCCGGTCGCCGAGGCCGCTGCCGCGCCGGCCGACGAGCCCGTCGAGCAGCGCTTCTACCGGGTGAACACCGACGCCCAGCAGGTCGTGGACGTCCTGAGGCGCGTCCTCCCCGGCCTGCAGGTGGAGGCTCTCCCCGGCAACACGATCGTCGTCACGGGCACGGCTGCCCAGCACGACCAGGTCGTGACGATGCTCGACCAGTTCGACAGGGCGCCCGAGCAGGTGGCGATGGAGCAGCGCACCTACTTCCTCTCCAACGCCGACGCCACCCAGCTCGCCAACGTGCTCCAGCAGACGGGCCTGCTCGTCTCCGGCGGCGCCGAGGGCCAGGCCTCCCGCCTCGAGGACTTCTCGGTCGTCGCCGAGCCGCGCACGAACAGCCTCATCGTCACCGGCCCGGCCAACGTGCAGGCGCGCCTCGCGCAGCTCATCCCCGAGCTCGACCGCCCGCAGCGCCAGGTGAACATCCAGGTGCGCATCCAGGAGGTCACGCGCTCGTTCGCCCAGGACTTCGGCCTCGACTTCAGCGGCGCCTTCGGGCAGATGCAGGCGAGCCTGCTCGACACCGGCCTGTCGTTCATCTTCGACATGGCCTCCGCCGTCTCTAGCTTCAACATCATGGCCGTCCTCGACGCGCTCGAGTCGCAGGGCCTGTCGCGGCGCGTCGACGACGCGAACCTCACGCTGCTCGACAAGCAGACCGGCACGCTCATCTCGGGCGGCAACGCGCGCATCCTCCTCCCCAACGCGGCCGGCGAGGCCGTCCTCGAGGAGGTCGAGTACGGCGTGCAGCTCACGCTGACGCCGCTGATCGGCGCCGACGGGCGCATCACCATCGAGGTCAACGCCGAGATCTCCGACCTCCTGCCGCCCCCCACCCCGGACGTCGTGCTGCACACCTCCACGCGGCGCGTCTCCACGACCGTCACGCTCGAGCCGGGCCAGACGGTCCTCCTCGGCGGCCTGCTGCAGGACGAGATCGTGATCTCGAAGGACCGCCTGCCCGTCCTCGGGGCCATCCCCGTGATCGGCGAGCTGTTCGGCACCACCAGCACCGAGGAGACCTCCGGCGAGCTGCTCCTGATCGTCACCGCCGACGTCATCGAGTGAGCCCACGGCCGCACGAGCGGCACGCCCCTGAGGTCCAGCGCCCCGCCCGGCTCTCCGCCGGGCGGGGTCTCTATTAGCCGTCTCCGACGCAACTCTGGGCCGTGCTACGCTGCCAGGATGCTGAGGTTCCTCTCCGCCGGAGAGTCTCACGGCCCCTCCCTCACCGTGGTCGTCGACGGCGTGCCCGCCGGCCTCGAGCTCGTCGCCAGCGAGCACATCGACCCGTGGCTCAGGCGCCGCCAGGGCGGCTACGGACGCGGCCAGCGCATGGTCATCGAGTCGGACGCCGCGACGCTGCTGGGCGGCGTGCGCGCGGGACGGACCACGGGTGCCCCCATCGCGATCGCGATCGCGAACCGCGACAACGCCAACTGGCGCGAGGTCATGGACCCGCTGCCGGGCGGGGAGCCGCGCAAGCGGGCGCTCACCGAGCCGCGGCCGGGCCACGCCGACCTCGCCGGCGGCATCAAGTACGGCCACAAGGACCTCCGCGACGTGCTCGAGCGCGCCTCGGCGCGCGAGACGGCCAGCCGGGTGGCGGCCGGGGCGGTGGCGCTCCGGTTGCTCGAGGCGGCCGGCGTGCAGGCGTGCGCCCGGGTCGTGAGCCTCGGCGGCATCCCCTGCGACGGCGGCATGGACTGGTCGCGGGTGCCCGAGCTCGACGAGAGCCCCCTGCGCACGTTCGACCGCGCCGCCGAGGAGGAGATCATGGCCCGCATCGACGCCGCCAAGGAGGCCGGCGACACGCTGGGCGGCGTCGTCGAGGCCAGGTTCAGGGGCGTGCCGGTGGGCCTGGGGTCGTACACGCAGTGGGACCGGAAGCTCGACGGGCGCCTCGCCCAGGCCGTGATGAGCGTCCACGCCATGAAGGCCTGCGAGATCGGCGACGGCTGGCGAGGGGCGACGCTGCCGGGCAGCGAGGTTCACGACGCGGTCGTGGGCCGCCGGGACGGCCGCTACGTGCGGGAGACGAACCGCGCCGGCGGCCTCGAGGGAGGGGTCACGAACGGCGAGGACGTGGTCGTGCGGGCGGCCATGAAGCCCATCGCCACCCTCATGCGTCCCCTGCCGACCGTCGACGTCGTCAGCCACGCCGCGGCCGACGCCGCGCGGGAGCGCTCCGACGTGACGGCCGTGCCGGCCGCCTCGATCGTCGTGCTGGCGATGGCCGCCCTGGTCCTGGCCGACGCCCTGCTGGAGAAGTTCGGTGGCGACACCGTGCGCGAGCTCCAGGAGCGCGTCTCCTCCCACCGCGAGTACGCCGCGGCCTACTGATGGCCGGGCCCTCCGCCAGGCGGCACCTCCCGCCGGAGCGGGTCGTGACCTGGCTCGCCATGGCCGGCTTCATGGGGACGGGCAAGAGCCGCATCGGCTGGGAGCTGTCGCGGAGGCTGCAGCTGACCTTCGTCGACACGGACCGGGTCATCGAGCGCGTGAGCGCCATGCGCATCACCGACATCTTCGAGCTCTACGGCGAGGAGGTGTTCCGCGACTACGAGACCGAGGTCGTCAAGCGCTGCGTGAGGCTCGACGAGGTCGTCGTCTCCACCGGCGGCGGCACGGTCGTGCGCCCGGAGAACAGGGCGCTGCTGAAGGCCCGCGGGCCCGTCGTCGTGCTCACCGCCAGCCCCGAGACCGTCTACAAGCGCACGCGGCGCCACCGCCGGCCGATGCTCGAGGTCGGCGACCCCCTCGAGCGCATCGGGACCCTGATGGCGAGCCGGCAGGCCGCCTACGACGAGGTCGCGACGTTCAAGGTCTCCACCGACGGACGCGCCTCCGCCGAGGTCGTCGAGGAGATCGTGGAGCGCCTCAAGCGCTGGGCCGGGGAGAGCGGCGCGCGGGGCGAGGCGTGAGCGGGCGCGCCACGGGCGACGCCGACGCCGTCTCCGCGGGACGGCGCCGCACCGTCACCGTCGCCCTCTCCCCTCCTTACGACGTCGTCGTCGGCCCGGGCCTGCTGGGCGAGGTCGCGACGCGCGTGGCCGAGGCCACCGTGGCCGTCGTCAGCGACGACGCCGTGTGGGCGCTCCACGGGCGCCGGCTGGCCGAGCGGCTCGAGGCCGGCGGCAAGCGCGTCGCCGCCGTGACCTTCCCGCCCGGCGAGGCCAGCAAGGACCTCGCGACGCTGGGTCGCGTCCTGCGCGCCCTGGCGTCGGCGGGGCTGGGTCGCGACGGCGCCGTCCTGGCGCTAGGCGGCGGCGTCGTCGGCGACCTCGGCGGCCTCGCGGCGGCGACCTACCTGCGCGGCGTGGCCCTCTACCAGCTCCCGACCTCCCTGCTGGCGATGGTCGACGCCGCGATAGGCGGCAAGACGGGCATCGACCTGCCCGAGGGCAAGAACCTGGTCGGGGCGTTCTGGCAGCCGCGCGCCGTGCTGGCCGACGTTCAGACCCTCGCCACCTTGTCGCCGCGCGAGCTGCGTCAGGGCACCGCCGAGGTCGTGAAGACCGGCCTCATCGGCGACCCCGGCCTGGTCGACGAGGCGGAGCGCCTGCTGGTGCCGGCGGCAGCCGGCGAGGGCGCCGCTGCGGTGCCGCCCGACGAGCTCGCCGAGGTCGTGGCGCGCGCCGCCGCGGTGAAGGCCAGGGTCGTGGCCGCGGACCCCCACGAGGCCGGCGTGAGGGCGCACCTCAACCTGGGCCACACGCTGGCCCACGCGCTCGAGGCCGCCTCCGGCCTGGCGCTCGGCCACGGGGACGCGGTGCTCTACGGCCTCGTCTACGCCGCCGCCCTGGGCCGCGCGCGCGGGCTGACCGACCAGGTCGAGCGCCTCGCCGGCATCGTCGAGCGGCTGCGACCCGATCCCCTGCCGGACCTGCCCTTCGAGGCGCTGGTACCCTACATGAGGCGCGACAAGAAGGCCCGCGCCGGCCGCCTGCGGTTCGTGCTGCTCGCGGAGCCGGGAAGGCCCGTGGTGGTGGACGACGTCGGCGAGGACGAGCTGCGGTCGGCCTGGCGCGCGCTCGAGGAGCTGGTGCGATGATCCTTGTCCTCAACGGCCCGAACCTCGACCTCCTCGGACGGCGCGAGCCGCACATCTACGGCAGCACGACGCTGGACGACGTGCGCGCCGACCTCGAGCGCCTGGCCGCGCAGCTCGGCGCGCGGGTGGAGGTGCGCCAGTCCAACCACGAGGGCCAGCTCATCGACTGGCTCCACGGCGCCGCGGACGAGGGCGCGCGCGGCGTGATCGTGAACCCGGGCGGCCTGAGCCACACGAGCGTGGCGCTGCGCGACGCGATCGCGGCGATCGACCTGCCGGTCGTCGAGGTGCACATATCGAACGTGCACGCGCGCGAGGAGTTCCGCCACCGCTGCCTCACGGCAGGGGCCTGCGTCGGCGCGATCACGGGCCTCGGCGTCAGCGGCTACGCCCTGGCGCTGCGCTACCTGGTCGAACGGGCCTAGGACGCGGCCGGCCGCGCCGGCGGGCTCACCGGCGACCGACGCTGCGCGGGCACGCCCCTCAGCCGCCCAAGGGCGGCCCGGGCACGGGCCGCGTCAGCCGCGCAGGAAGCCCGTCGGCGTCTCGCCCACGGGCGGGAGGTCCTCGAGCGAGGACAGCCCGAAGTCGAGCAGGAACCTCTCGGTGGTGCCGTAGAGCAGCGGCTTGCCCACCACGTCCTTCTGCCCCACCACCTTGATCAGGCCGCGCTCCCGCAGGGTCTCGAGCGTGGACGTGCACGACGCGCCGCGGGCGGCCTCCAGCTCCCCGCGCGTGATGGGCTGGTGGTAGGCGATCAGCGCCAGCGTCTCGAGGGCGGCGGAGCTCAGCGGCGGCAGGGGCGGCGGCGACAGCAGCGTGGCCAGGGCCGGCACGAGCCGCGGCGCCACGACGAGGCGGTACCCGCCGGCCACGTGCTCCACCTCGATGCCCAGCCCCTGGGCCTGCAGCACCTCGTGGAGCGACATCACCTCGCGCGCCACGGCCTCCTCGCTCACGCCCAGCAGGCCCTTGAGCTCCTTGGCCGAGAGCGGGCGCTCCGCCGCGAGGAGCGCCGCGCACAGCAGCGCCCTCACCTCGCGCCTGGCGCTGTCCTCCGCGTCGCTCGACGGCTCCATGGTCGCGATGGGCACGGGACATGCTCCCAATCCCCCGTGGCGGTGTCAAGGCCGTCACGGCGCCCTCCACTCGATGACGAGCGGCTCCGGCTCGAGCACGATCACGGCGCTGCCCTCGGCCCGCGAGCGCCCATGAGCCGCCGTCGCCGTGAGCCTGTAGGCAGGCGGCTCCGTGCCGGCGACCTCCGCGAGCCGGGCGACGGCCGCCACGCCCGCGTCGTCCCAGGGGCCGAACTCCGTGGGCAGGGTGTCGGTGCCAGCGGACGCCATGACCTCGTCGAGCGCCAGGACGAGCGCCGCACGCGCGGCCGAACGCGCGACCGCCGCCCCCGCGGCGGAACGCGCCCCCAGGGTGACGAGGCCGGCCTCGAGGCTCGCGGCGACGGCGACGACGCCGACCACCAGCAGGACGAGCAGGACGGCGACGAGGACGAAGCCGCCGCGGCGGTCGCGAGCCGGCACGGGCCGCCCAGTCGACCTCACGGACGCACCTCGACGGTCGGCCTGGCGCCCAGCAGCACCACGGCGACCCGCTCCTCGGCGTCCGCGGCGGTGAGGCGCAGCACCACGGCGCGCGCGTCCGGGATGGTCTCGCCCGGCGCGGGTGCGCGCAGGGCGCCGGCGCCGTCTACCACCGCCTCGACCGCCAGCCCCGCCACGCCCTCGACGAGCGGCTGCCTGCTCCCCACGCCGCTGGCGCGGTAGAGCTGGGGGACGCCCCGCGCGTCGGCGCCGGCCTCGAAGGTCAGGAGACGCGCCGCGGCCGGGCCCGAGAGCCTGTCGTCGACGAACGCGACGCTCACGGCGTGTCCGGCGGGCGCGGAGCGCACGACGAGGCCCGGCGAGGCGGCACCCCCGGCGAGGCCGAACGGCGCGTGGCCGGCCAGGCCGACGTCCTCGGCCAGCAGCTCGGCGGCCAGGTCGAGGGCGCGCCGGGGCTCGGCGGCCCGCTCCTCGGCGTCTCCGGCGGCCTTGGCCGAGCCCAGCACGCCGGTCACGGCGGCGAGCAGCAGCGACGCCACGGCGAGCGCGATCAGGACCTCGACGAGCGAGAGGCCAGGGGACGCGAGGCCGCGGGCGGGCCCGCGGCGGCCCCGCGCGACGTGGCCAGGCGGCTCGCCCCGCGCGCTGGTCCGGCGCCCGCGTCCGGCCCGCGCACCGCGGCCCGCAGGGCTGGCCCGTGGGCTGGCCGGGTGCCCGCGGCTCACGGCGCCCCTCCCGCGGGCGGCGCGTCAGCGAGCACCGCCTCGCGCGGCCCGGGCCCGACGACGGCGAGCTCGCGGCCGTCCCCGGCGGTCACGGTGACCGCGTAGAGCGGGACGCGGCAGGCGGCGTCCGGGCAGCGCGTCTCGACGCGGCACGCCGTCACGACTGCCCAGCGCGACGCCACGAGGCAGGCGCCGGCGTCGCCACCCACGGCGGACCTGAGGCGCGCCTCGGCCTCGGCCGCGGCGGCCAGCTGCTCCGTGACGAGCGCCGCGCGGGTGGCTCGCAGGCCGGCGGCCTGCAGCGCGAGCAGGGCCGCCGTCGCGACGGCGAGGACGCCGAGGGCGACGAGCACCTCCACCAGCCCGAGGCCGGCCGCGGGCCACGCCCTGACCGCACCGCCACGCGTCACGGTCCCGCCTCCACGCGCACGCGCCCCAGGCTGGAGACGACGACCGAGGCGGTGCCGCGCGGTCCCCTCAGGACGACCGTGCCGCTCACCACGCCGCCGCCCGTGCAGTCGCGACCCGAACCAGTGGGCAGCCAGTACAGCCCGCCCGACCACAGACCCTGGACGACCGCGACCCGCGGGAAGTCGCGCAGCCTCACCGCGGCGAGCGTCTCGCCAGCCTCGCATCCGGGCTCGCCCAGCCGGGACCGCAGCGCGGCGAAGCCGCCGCCGCCCGGGAGCTCGACGACGGCCACCGGTGAACCGCTCCACAGCGCCTCGGCCCGCGCCTGCAGGAGCAGCGACCGCAGCGCGCTAGCCGCCCGGCCTTCCGGCGAGGGACGCGCCGCCGCGACGCCCAAGGAGGCGAGGAGGCCGAGGACGGCGAGGGCGACGAGGACCTCGGCCAGGGAGAGCCCGATGGCGCTGCGGCTCGTCATGACGCCAGGCTAGGCGGGCGAGGGTCGTCCGGCGGCCGGGCGTCGGGCCCGGGCCGAGCGGTCGTCGGTAGCTGCCGCGTCCGGCTCGGCAGCCGCCCAGCCCCCCGGCGCGGTCCGCGCTCCGCGCCCGAGCGGGCAGCCTCGCGCGGCCGGCGTTCGGCTCGCGCGGTCGGCCGTTCCCGCGCGCCCTAGCCTCGCCGCAGCAGCCCGAGCTCGTTGGCCCGCTTCACGGCCGTGAGCCTGTCGCGCACGTCGAGCTTGGTGAACACGCGCTCGAGGTGGTCCTTCACCGTCTCGGGGCTCACGCCCATGGCCTTGGCGATGGCCTTGTTGCTGTAGCCCTGGCCCAGGAGCGCGAGCGCCTCGGCCTCGCGGGGCGTCAGTTCCGGCACGGCCACGTGCGGCATCCAGTCGTGGTCCGGCTCCTCGACCACGCGCCGCAGCATCCGCGCCAGCTCCTTCGGGGCCGTCTCCTTCGAGAGGAACGCCCGCGCGCCCGCCTTCCTGGCGGCGCTCACGACGCCCGGCTCGTCGTGCGTGGTCAGCATCACGACGACGGGCCCGTCTGGCCGCTCGGTCAGGCGGGCGCACGCCTCGATGCCGTCGCTGCCGGGCATGCGCACGTCCATCACGACGAGATCCGCGCCCCCGCTCCGCGCCAGCTGCACGGCCTGCTCGCCGTCGCCGGCCTCGCCGACGACCTCGAACCCCTCCGCCGTCAGGGCCAGGGACAGCCCCAGGCGGAAGAGCGGGTGGTCGTCGACGACGAGGACGCGGACCTTGCGCCCGGCGCCGCTGCCTTCGTCCATCCCCTCACCTCCCCCGCGCGCACCGCGTCGGCGCCCCGGGGAGGACCGCGGTCGGCGCGCGCCCGCAGAGCCGCCGGCGGGCGTGCCCGCGGCGAGAGCACCTCACGACGGCCCCAGGTAGGCCAGCAGGGCCGTGCCGCGCGGGCCAGACGACTCGGCGACGAGCCGTCCGCCGTGCGCCTCGAGGACCCGCCTGGCGATGAACAGGCCCAGCCCGCCTGCCCCGGCGGCGTAGCGCTTGCCCGCGATGCTCACGCCCTGGTCGTTGAAGGGCTGCGCCAGCTCGTCGAGCGGCGCGCCGAGGCCAGGCCCGTCGTCGGCGATCCGCACCAGGCCGGGGAACACCTCGATGCGGATCGTGCTGGCCGCGTACCGCACGGCGTTCGACACGAGGTTGTAGAGCGCCCTCTCGACCTCGCGCCTGTCGACGTTCGCGCGCGCCTGGCCCGTGACCTCCACCCTCACGCCGCGCTCCTCGGCGAGGGGCGCGAGGCGGTCGACGAGGAGGTCCATGAGCGCCCTGAGGTCGACCTCCTCGCGCGCCAGGGGGACCTCGGGACGCTCGAGGCGGTGGGCGTCGACCATCTTCTGCACCAGCTCGATGAGCGCCTGCAGCTCCAGGGCCGTCCGGCGCATGACCTCCACGCGCTGCTCGCGCCCCAGCCCGTCCTCGTCCCTGACGACGCTCAGCAGGTTCGCGGCGGCGACCAGCGGGGTCTTGAGGTCGTGCATCAGCGCCGCCGAGAACGCCGCGCGCCTGCCCTGCTCGCGCGCGACCTCGTCGAGCAGCTCGTTGAACGACGCGACGAGCGCCCTCACCTCCTGCGGCTCGTCGGGCCGCACCGCCAGCCTCTCGCCGGCGAGCTGGCCGCTGACCAGCTTCATGTGCCCGAGGTCGCGGTTGAGGCGCAGCAGCGGCCCGAGGAGCTGGCCAGACACGACGTAGCCGACGAGCGTGGCCATGAGGACGAAGGCGGCCAGCCAGGCGAGGACGCTGGCGACGTCCGCGGCGGACAGCGCCCCGGTGCGCCGGTAGGCCGGGAAGACGGTGACGACGACCATCACCAGGCTGGGCAGGAGCGCGAGCAGCGCGACGACGAGCGCGAGCTGCGTGCGCAGGCTCGGCGAGCGCGTCCGCCTCTCGCCGTCCGTGGCGACGCGGGAGCCGGCGGGCGCGGCGCCGTGTCGCGCGGCGCCGAGCGTGGTCTGCCCCCTCGCGGCCAAGCGCTACTCCTCGGCGCCTAGGACCGCCAGGAACGCCTCTTGCGGGACCTCGACGGTGCCGAGCTGCTTCATCCTGGCCTTCCCCTTCTTCTGCTTCTCCAGGAGCTTCTTCTTGCGCGTGATGTCGCCACCGTAGCACTTGGCCAGCACGTCCTTGCGGAAGGGCTTCACTGTGGCCCGTGCCACGATCTTCCCGCCGATCGCCGCCTGCACGGGGATCGCGAACATCTGGCGCGGGATGACCTCGGCCATGCGGTCGACGACCCTGCGGCCCACCTCGTACGCCTTGTCGCGGTGCACGATCACCGAGAGCGCGTCGACCCTCTCCTCGTTGACCAGCACGTCGAGCTTCACGAGGTCGCCCGGCCGGTAGTCGGTGAACCGGTAGTCCATCGAGGCGTAGCCGCGCGAGAGCGACTTCAGCCGGTCGTGGAAGTCGTAGAGGATCTCGCCGAACGGGACGGCGTAGCGCAGCTCCACGCGCCGCCCGTGGTAGACCATGTCCCTCATCTCGCCCCGCTTCTCCTGGAGCAGGCCCATGGCGGCGCCCACGTACTCCTCGGGCAGGAACACGGAGAGGTCGACCCACGGCTCGGCGATCTCGACGGTGCGGTCGGGCGAGGGCAGCTCGGCCGGGTTCTGCACCTCGACCTCCTTGCCGTCGGTGGTCTTGACGCGGTAGACGACGGCGGGCGCCGTGGCGATGAGCGCCAGGTCGAACTCGCGCTCCAGCCGCGCCTGGACGATGTCGGCGTGCAGGAGGCCGAGGAACCCGCAGCGGAACCCGAAGCCGAGGGCCTCGGACGTCTCCGGCTCGAAGCTGAAGGCGGCGTCGTTGAGCCGGAGCTTCTCCAGCGCCTCGCGCAGCCGCGGGTAGTCATCGTTGTCGGTCGGGTAGAGGCCGCTGAACACGACCGGCGTGGCGGGCTTGAACCCGGGCACCGGCGCCGACGTGGGTCGGTCCGCCGAGGTGACGGTGTCGCCGATCTGGGTGTCGGCGATGTCCTTGATGCCGGCCGTGAACCAGCCGACGTGGCCGACCCCGAGCGCGTCGCCGACCGTCGGCTGGGGGCTGAAGACGCCGACGTTGTCGACCTCGAAGACCTTGCCGGTCGACATCACCATGACCTCGTCGCCCTTCCTGATGCTGCCGTCGAAGACCCTGATGAACGCGATCACGCCCTGGTAGGCGTCGTAGACGGCGTCGAAGATCAGCGCCCGCAACGGGCCGTCCTCGTCGCCGCGCGGCGGCGGCAGGTGCGCGACGATGCCCTCGAGGACGGCCTTGACGTTCTCCCCCGTCTTGGCCGACACCGGCACCGCGTGGTCGGCCGGTATGCCGACGACCTCCTCCAGCTCGGACTTGGCGCGCTCGACGTCGGCGGCGGGGAGGTCGATCTTGTTGATGACGGGCAGGACCTCGAGGCCGTTGTCGATGGCCAGGTAGGCGTTCTGTATCGTCTGGGCCTCGACGCCCTGGGAGGCGTCGACGACGAGCAGCACGCCCTCGCAGGCGCGCAGGGCGCGCGAGACCTCGTAGCTGAAGTCGACGTGCCCGGGCGTGTCGATGAGGTTGAAGAGGTAGGTCTTGCCGTCGTCGGCGGTGTAGAAGACCCGCGTCGGCGTGGCCTTGATCGTGATCCCGCGCTCGCGCTCCAGCTCGAGGGTGTCGAGCATCTGGTCGCGGCGCTCGCGCGGCGGCACGCTCTCGGTCAGCTCGAGGATCCGGTCGGCGAGCGTCGACTTGCCGTGGTCCACGTGCGCGATGATGGAGAAGTTCCGGATCTGGTGCTCCATGGCGCTAGTGGCCCAGTGTAGCCCGCGGGAGGAGCCCGGAAGTGCCGTGGCGATGGGCACTGGCGGCGCTGCGCCCTCAGCCGTGCTCCCCGCCGCGCCGCTCCGCGAAGAAGCTCCTGAGCAGCCTGGCGCTCTCCTTCGCCAGCAGGCCGCCCTCGACCGCCGGCAGGCGCTTGAAGGCGCCGGCGCGCAGGTCCACCACGCTGCCGAGCGCTCCCTCGCGCAGGTTGTCGGCCCCGTAGACGACGCGGGCGACGCGCGTCTGGAGGACGGCGCCGAAGCACATCGGGCACGGCTCCAGCGTCACGTAGAGCGTGGCGCCCTCGAGGCGGCGGTCGCCCGCGGACGCGGCGGCGCGCAGCGCCAGCACCTCGGCGTGGGCGCTGGGGTCGCCGTCCGCCTCCGTCCTGTTGCGGGCGGCGGCCAGCAGCTCGCCGTCCCTGACGACGGCCGCGCCCACGGGCACCTCGCCGGCGGCCGCCGCCAGCTCGGCCTCCCGCAGCGCCACGCGCATCCAGTCGGCGTCGCCCTTGGCCGCGGTGTCGAGGAGGCCCGGCGACGCCGCCAGGCCCTCGACCCAGAAGACCTCGCCGTCCGCGGCCAGCACGCGCAGGCGGTCGCGGTCCTCCCGGGGGACCTTGAGGTCGACGAGGAGGTCGGAGAGGAGCCTCGTGCCGCCGGAGAGGCGGACGCGGTCGCCGCGGCGACGTGTCCTGACCACCAGCGCGTCGCCGCGCTGCGCCGCGAGGTCCGCCAGCGCCTCGGGCCGCACCGGAGGCACGATCTCGCCGCCGAGGACCGCTGACATGTCGGCCGGGCCCCTGACCGCCACGGGGTCCCCGCGGGCCGGCGCGGTCCCCCTGGCGACGACCTCGAGCCGGCCGTAGGCCAGGCGCAGGACCTTGCCGCCCCCGACGTCGCGCCGCCAGGGCGCCGCGCGCTCCCCAGCGGACGCCCTGGCGACGGCCGCCACGGCCTCCTCGACGAGGTCGTGGCTCGGCACCGCGCCCGCCGCCTCGAGCAGGCCCGCCACCGCCGCGCGCTGCAGCCCGGGGCGCTCCCTGGCCAGCGCCGCGGCGCTGAGGCTCCGCGTGCCGAGGCGCTGCGCCGCCAGCGCCATGAGCGCGTCGCGCGCGTCGGCGATGCCCGCCGCGGTGCGGGCGAGAGCAGGGGCGGCGCGCGGGTAACGGGTCTCGAGGAGCGGCAGCACCTGGTGCCTCAGCCAGGCGCGCTCCTGGCCGAGCACGTCGAGGTTCGTCTCGTCCTCCCGCCACGCCTGGCCGATCCCGACCAGGTACTCCCGCAGCTCGGCGCGGCTCGCCCCCAGCAGGGGCCTGACGACGAGCCCGCGGCGCGGCGGGATGCCCGCCGGGAACGCGGTGCCGCGCAGGGCCTGGCGCAGGAACGTCTCCGCCTGGTCGTCGCGCGTGTGGGCCACGACGATGCCGTCGGCGCCGAGCTCCCCGGCCGCGCGGTGCAGGAACGCGTAGCGCACGCGCCTGGCGGCGTCCTCGAGGTTCCAGCCGCGCTCGCGCGCCACGGCGGCCACGTCCACGGTCGTCGCCGCCAGTCGCACGCCCAGGCCGTCGCAGAGCTCGGCCACGAACCGCGCGTCGTCCCCCGAGGTCGGTCGCAGGCGGTGGTCGACGTGCCCCGCCACGACGTCGCGCCCCGCCTCGAGGAGCAGCCGCAGCGCCGCCACCGAGTCGGAGCCGCCCGAGACGGCGACGAGCCACCGCCTGCCGCCCGGCATCAGCTCGTCGAGGGCGGCCGTGATCAGCGCGACCAGGGACACCTGAGAACTGTATCGCAGGGGCGCGCGGCGGCCTCGCCACCGCGAGGGCGCGCGGCGGGCCCTGCCGTCACCGTCCCCCGCCGCCGCGGGCGGCTGTCCCGGGCGCCCCCGCCGCGGCAGCCCACCGGACGGAGCCGCGCCCAGGACGTAAGCTCGGCCCATGACCGTGACCCTCGTCGTCCTCGACTCCGTGGGCGTGGGCGCGCTGCCAGACGCCGACGGCTTCGGCGACCCGGCGCGCGGCGGTGACGCCGGCGCGCACACGCTCGACCACGTGGTGCGGGGCGCCGGCCTCGCCCTCCCGAACCTCACGGCCATGGGCCTCGGGAACGTCGAGGGCGTGAGCTCGCTGCCGGCCGTGCCGGACCCGCTGGCCTCGTTCGGCCGCCTGCGCGAGGTGTCGCCCGGCAAGGACACGACGACGGGCCACTGGGAGTTCATGGGCGTCGTGCTCCAGCACCCGTTCAGGACCTACGAGCGCTTCCCGGACGAGGTCATGGCGGCCTTCGACGCCGCCACCGGCCGCGGTCACCTCGGCAACAGGCCCGCCTCGGGCACGGAGATCATCGCCGAGCTCGGCGAGGAGCACCTGCGCACCGGCTACCCCATCGTCTACACCAGCGCCGACAGCGTGTTCCAGGTCGCCGCGCACGTGGACGTCGTGCCGCTAGAGACGCTCTACGCCTGGTGCGAGGCGGCGCGGCGCATCCTCGTGGGCGAGCACGCCGTGGCCAGGGTCATCGCCCGCCCGTTCGAGGGACCTCCCGGCGCGTTCGTCCGCCGCGGCGGGGACCGGCGCGACCTCTCACTGGCGCCCGAGCTGCCCACGGTCCTCGACGCCCTGAAGGCGGCGGGACGCGAGGTCGTGGGCGTGGGCAAGGTGCCCGACATCTACGCCCACCGCGGCTTCACGCGCGAGGTGAAGGCCGGCACGAACCGCGAGGGCCTCGACGCCACGCTGCGGCTGATGGGAGCGGGCGTGAACGGGCTGATCATGACGAACCTCGTGGAGTTCGACTCCGTCTACGGCCACAGGCGCGACCTGGCGGGCTACGCCGCGGCGCTCCGCGCGTTCGACGAGCGGCTGCCCGAGCTGCTCGCCGCCGTGAGGGAGGGCGACGTGCTGATGCTGGTGAGCGACCACGGCAACGACCCGACCTGGTACGGCAGCGACCACACCCGCGAGCACGGCCTGCTCCTCGCCCACTCGCCCGGCGTGCCCGGACGCGACCTGGGCACCCGCCGGTCGTTCGCCGACGTCGGCGCCACCGTCGCCGACCTGCTCGGCGAGGCGTGGGCCGGCCCCGGCCACAGCTTCGCGCCCGCGCTGCGGCGCGGGGCGTGAGCGTGGAGACGCCCGCCAGGCCCGCGGTGCGCCGCGGCGCGCGTACGGCGACCTGACGCGCCGACGGGCGCCGCGGCGTCTCCGATGAGCCGCCAGGCGCCGCGCACGAGAAGAGGCGCGCCCCGCTGGACGCGCCTCGCTCTCGACAGATAGGGCCTTCCGGCCCGGTGCCGCCGCGACCCCTGGGGCCGCGTCAGCGGCTCACTCGGTGACGAGCTCCACGAGCGCCTCCTGGACGCCGTCGCCGCGGCGGGTCGTCAGCTTCAGGACCCGGGTGTAGCCGCCGGGTCGCTGCGCGTAGCGCGGGGCGATCTCGTTCATCAGCTTGCGCTGCACCTCGCGGTCGTGGATCTCGCGGGCGATGAGCCTGCGGGCGTGCAGGTCGCCGCCGCGGGCCGTGGTGATCAGCTTCTCGACGTACGGCTGGAGGTTCTTGGCCTTGGCCAGCGTGGTCTTGATGCGCCCGTGGCGCAGCAGCGCCGTCGCCTGGCTGCGGGCCAGGGCGACGCGGTGGCTGCTCGACCGGCTCAGCTTGCGGCCGCTTGAGAGGTGACGCATGCTCTACTCCTTGAGCTTCAGGCCCTTGGCGGCCAGCCGCTCCTTGATCTCCTCGAGCGACTTCTCGCCCACGCCGCCGACCTTCTTGAGGTCGCGCTCCGAGAGCGCCAGGAGGGCGTTGACGGAGTCGATGCCCTCCTCCTGCAGCGAGTGCAGGACGCGGCTGGAGAGGTCGAGGCTCTCGAGCGAGAGGATCACCTGGTCGGGCCGGGCGGGCGGCTCCTCGGTGGGCTTGGCCGAGGGGATCGTGATGACGGGCGCCTTCTCCTCGCTGGCCTCGGTGCCCTCGCCGTTGAACACGGCGAGCTGGCTGCGGAGCGTCTCGACGGCGTGGTCGAGGGCGGTGCGCGGGTCGATGCTGCCGTCGGTCCACACGCGCAGGAGCAGGCGGTCGAGGTCGGTGCGCTGACCGACGCGGGTGTCCTCGACGCGGTAGGCGACGCGCTTCACGGGCGTGAAGACGGCGTCCACCGGGATCGAGTTGATGCGGTCCTTCGTGCCGTGGACCTCGGCCGGCACGTAGCCGGTGCCGCGCTCCACGCGGACCTCCATGACCAGCTTGCCGCCCTTGGCGAGGGTGGCGATGTGCAGGTCGGGGTTGATGATCTCGGCGCTCGACGGCACGTCGAAGTCGGCGGCCGTGACGGGCCCCTCCTTCTCGGCGCGGAGCATGAGCGTCACGACGTCGTCCTCGTGGAGCTTCACGACCAGCTCCTTGAGGTTGAGGATGATCTGCATGACGTCCTCCTTGACCCCGGGGATCGTGGAGAACTCGTGCAGGACGTCCTCGATGTAGACGCTCGTGACCGCTGTCCCCGGCACGGAGGACAGCAGGATGCGCCGTAGCGGGTTGCCGAGCGTGACGCCGTAGCCGCGGGGGAGCGGCTCGACGACGAACTCGCCGTAGTCGGGTCCCACCTTGGCCTTGAACTCGGGGATGATTTGCACCTGTACCTCCTGGACTAGGCCTTCGAGGTTCACGCCGCTGTCAACGCGAGTAGTACTCGATGACCTGCAGCTCGTTGACGGGGACGACGATGTCCTCGCGAGCCGGGCGGTGCAGGAACCTGCCCTTGAGCGTCTCGGGGTCGAACTCGAGCCACGGGCTGAGCTTGCCGCGGCGGCGCTCCTCGACGTTGGCGCGGATCACCGGGTTCTTCTTGGCGCGCGGCGCGACCTCGATCTCGTCGCCGGGACGGAGGCGGTACGACGGGATGTCGACCCGCTTGCCGTTGACGAGGATGTGGCCGTGCGACACGAACTGGCGCGCCTGGCGGCGCGTGTAGGCGATGCCGAGGCGGTAGACGACGTTGTCGAGCCTCGACTCGAGGAGCTGGAGGAACACGGAGCCCGTCGAGCCCTCGGCCTTGGCGGCCTCCTCGAACAGGTTCCGGAACTGCTTCTCGCTCATGTTGTAGTAGATGCGCAGCTTCTGCTTCTCGCGCAGGCGCACCCCGTAGTCGCTGGGCTTGCGGCGACGGCGCTGGCCGTGCTGCCCTGGCGGGTACGGGTGAGCCTCCATGTAGCGCTGGACCTTCGGCGTCTCGATGAGGTTCACGCCCTCGCGGCGGCAGAGCTTGACTACCGGTCCTCTGTAGCGACCCATGTCTCTCCTTCAGCTCCCTACGGGCGCTTCCGCTTGCGCGGCCGGCAGCCGTTGTGCGGGGTCGGGGTGTCGTCGATGATCGTGCGGACGTTCACGCCGGTGGCCTGGATCGACCTGATCGCCTGCTCGCGGCCCGAGCCGGTGCCGCGGATGACGATGTCGACCTGCGAGATGCCCATGTTCTGGGCCTTGCGGGTCGCGTCGGCGGCGGCGAGCTGCGCGGCGTAAGGCGTGCCCTTCTTCGAGCCCTTGTAGCCGATCGAGCCGGCCGAGGACCAGGCCACGGTGTTGCCGTCCATGTCGGTGATCGTGACGATGGTGTTGTTGTACGAGGCGTGGATGAACGCCTTGCCCTCCGCGAGGTTGCGCTTGACCCGCTTCTTCGTGGTCTTGGTGGAGCCAGCCTTAGCCATGCTGCATCAGCCTCACTTCTTCGGCGCCTTCTTCTTGCCGGCCACGGTGCGGCGGGGGCCCTTGCGCGTCCGGGCGTTCGTCTTCGTCGACTGGCCGCGCACCGGCAGTCCGCGGCGGTGGCGCAGCCCGCGGTAGCAGCCGATGTCCATGAGCCTCTTGATGTTGAGCTGCACCTCGCGGCGCAGGTCGCCCTCGACCTTGTACTCGCGGTCGATGATCTCGCGGAGGCGCCCCACCTCGACCTCGGTGAGGTCCTTGACCCGCGTGTCCGGGTCCACCTGCGCCTTGGCGAGGATGTCCCGCGAGCGGGACCAGCCGATGCCGTAGATGTACGGCAGCGCCGCTTCCACGCGCTTCTCGCGCGGGAGGTCGACCCCTGCGATCCTAGCCATGCCTCACCTCACCCCTGCCTCTGCTTGTGCTTCGGGTTCACGCTGCAGATCACGTAGACCCGTCCGTGCCGGCGGATGACCTTGCACTTGTCGCACATGGGTTTGACGGATGCCCGCACCTTCATCAGTACGCCCCCGAGACGTGCGCGCACTTGTCGCACGCGTTCACTTGCGGTTCGACGGATGCCCGCACCTTCATCAGTACGCCCCCGAGACGTGCGCGCACTTGTCGCACGCGTTCACTTGCGGTTCGACGGATGCCCTGACCTTCATCCCGACTCCTACTTGCGGTAGACGATGCGACCCTTCTCCGGGTCGTACGTGCTGATCTCGACGACCACCCTGTCGCCAGGGAGGATCCTGATGTAATGGCGCCGCATCTTGCCCCCTACGTGGGCAAGGATCTCGGGACCGGCGTCCAGCTGGACCAAGAAGGTCGTGTTGGGACGCGCTTCCAGGACCACGCCTTCCGTGCGGATCGTGTCTTGGGTCGTCTCTTCCTGACGGTTCTCGCGTGGCGGCCTGGGGGGACCCGAGCGTCTACGCGCCATGTACACCTCCTGTGTGGGCGGCCGCCTCGTCTCTCCCCCCGGCGGCTCGCCGTTCCGTGAGCACCCATGGACCGTCCTCCGTGATGGCCACGGTGTGCTCGAAGTGCGCCGCCAGGGAGCCGTTCTCCGTGTAAGCGGTCCAGCCGTCGTCGGCGACGAGCACGCGGGTGCGGCTCTGAGCCACCATGGGCTCGATCGCCAGGACGAGGCCGGGACGGAGCACGGGTCCCGTGCCGGCACGACCGAAGTTGGGCACCTCGGGAGGCTCGTGGAGGTCACGGCCGATGCCGTGGCCGACGAACTCCCTCACTACCCAGAAGCCAGCCCCCTCGACGACGTCCTGGATGGCCGCGGAGACGTCGCCGAGACGAGCTCCCGCCTGCGCGGCGGCGATACCGGCGTATAGTGACCGCTCGGTCGCCTCGAGCAGGCGCTGTGTCTCGACAGGGACCGTCCCGATCGCGTAGGTACGCGCCATGTCGGCGGCGTATCCGCGGTAGAACGTCCCGATGTCGACCGAAACGATGTCTCCGTCCTTCAGCGGCTCGTCCGTGGGGAACCCGTGGACGACCACCTCGTTGACGGAGGTGCAGAGCGTGGCGGGGAAGCCGTTGTAGCCCTTGTAGGCGGGCTTCCCGCCGCGCGAGAGTATAGCATCCTCGGCTACCCTATCGAGCTCCGCGGTCGACACGCCCACGCGCAGCGCCGACTCCACGGCCTCGAGGGCCGCGCTGTTGATGGCGCAGGCCTCGGCCATGACCTCGAGCTCGGCGCGGCGCTTGAGTATCACGCGCTCACACCGTCCAGGACCTGCGCGATGCGCTCGTGGACCTCGTCCTCGGTACCCACGCCGTTGACCCTGTGCAGCTTGCCCTCCGCGCGGTAGTAGTCGAGGAGCGGCCTCGTCTGCTCCTGGTAGACCTGCATGCGCGTCCTGATGGTGTCCTCGTTGTCGTCGCTGCGCCCCTCGGCGGCGGCGCGACCCATGAGGCGCCGCACCAGCTCCTCGGAGTCGACGGAGAGGACGATCACGGCGTCGATGGGAGCGCCCAGCTCCTTGAGCATCGCGTCGAGCGCCTTGGCCTGGCCGGTCGTCCGCGGGAAGCCGTCGAGCAGCACGCGCACCGGGTCCATCCGCGAGAGCTCGTCGCGCACCATGGCGACGATGAGATCGTCGGGGACCAGCACGCCCTCGTCCATCAGGCTCTTCGCGCGCAGGCCCAGCTCGGTGCCGCGCCTGACGTGGTCGCGCAGCATCTCGCCGGTCGAGAGCTTCGTCAGGCCGCGGGACGCGGCGAGCTTCGCCGCCTGGGTGCCCTTCCCGGCTCCGGGAGGGCCCATGAGCAGTACGACGGTCGGCTCGGAGGGGTGCGCCACCTAGAAGCGCCTCCCGCGTCCGCGGATGCGTCCGCGCTGCACGAAGCCCTCGTAGTGGCGCATCATCAGCTGCGACTCGAGCTGCCGCAGGGTGTCGAGCGCGACGCCGACCATGATCAGCAGGCCGGTGCCGGAGAAGGCGAAGGACAGCTGCGCCGAGCCGGTGATCCAGGCGAAGACCTGGGGCAGCGCGTTGACGGCGCCGAGGAACAGGGCGCCCCACAGGGTGATGCGGGTCGTGATGCGCGTGAGGTGCTCGGTGGTCGGCTGGCCCGGACGCACGCCGGGCACGAAGCCGCCGTACTCGCGGAGGTTCTCCGAGATGCGCTTCGGGTCGAACGACACCTGCGTGTAGAAGTACGTGAACGCGATGATCAGCAGGGTGCTCACGAGCAGGCCCTGCCACTGGCCGGGGTTGAACCAGTTCCCCAGGTTCTGCATCCACACGATGTTGGGGAACGCCCCCAGGATCGTCTGCGGGAGCACCAGGATCGCCACGGCGAAGATGATGGGGATCACGCCGGCGGCGTTGAGGCGCAGCGGGATGTAGGTGGACTGACCGCCCATCACCTTGCGCCCCACGACCTTCCGCGCGTACTGCACGGGTATGCGGCGCTCGGACTGCTGCACCAGCACCATGCCGGCGATCGCGGCGACGAGCAGCACGAAGTAGATGAGCAGGCCGAAGACGTTGGCCTCGCCGGTGCCGATGAGCGCGAGCTGCTGGCCCAGCGCGCCGGGGAACGACGCGACGATGCCGGCGTAGATGATCAGCGAGATGCCGTTGCCCACGCCGTACTCGGTGATCTTCTCGCCCAGCCACATCACGATGGAGATGCCGGCGACCTGCGTGACGAGGACGACGAACCAGAAGAAGGGCCCGTTGCTCCAGCCGACCTTCAGCGCGCCGGACGGCCCCAGCAGCGCCACGGCGAGGAACAGCGCCTGGACGGCGCCGAGCGCCGTGGCCCCGAGGCGCGTGTACTGCGTGATCTTGCGGCGGCCTTCCTCGCCCTCGCGCGCCAGCCGCTCGAGCGGCGGGTACATCGAGGTGAGGAGCTGGATGATGATGCTCGCCGTGATGTAGGGGACGACCCCCAGCGCGGCGATCGAGAAGACCTCGAAGTTCCCGCCCGAGATGAAGTTCAGCAGCGAGAAGATGTCGCTCGAGAGCACGCCCCCCTGCAGGGCGTCGATGTCGACGCCCGGCGTGGGGATGTGCACCATCAAGCGGTAGGCGCCCAGCAGCCCGATCGTGACGAGGAGCTTCCTCCTCAGGTCGGGGATGACGAGGGCGTTGCGGAAGGCCTGGAGCATCGGCTAGCTCTCCTCGGACCCGTCGGCGGAGCCCGCCGGCTCCTCGGCCTCGCCCTCCGGCAGCACCAGCGTGCCGCCGGCGGCGGCGACCGCCTCGGCGGCGGCGCGCGAGGCCTGGTCGACGCGGATCGTCAGGCCCTTCACCTCGAGCGCGCCGTCGCCGAGGAGCTTCACGGGGTGGTCGGCGCGCCGCACGAGCCCGCGCGCCTTCAGCGCGACGGCGTCGACCTCGTCGCCCGCGGCGAAGACGTTGAGGTCGCCGACGTTCACGACCTGCAGCGGCGCCTTGGGGCGGGTGAACCCGCGCTTGGGCAGGCGCATGATCAGCCGCGAGCGTCCGCCTTCCCAGCCCGCGCCGCCGCTGTAGCCGGAGCGGCTCTTCTGGCCCTTCTGCCCGCGTCCGGCGGTCTTGCCCCGGCCGCTGCCCACGCCGCGGCCGACGCGCTTGCGGGCCTTCTTCGCCCCCGGCGCCGGCCGTAGTTCGTTGAGCTTCACTTGCCCTCCCACCCTTCTATGTCGAGAAGGTAGGCGACCTTCCTGAGCATCCCGCGGGTGCTGGGGTCGTCCTTCACCTCGCGGGAGTCGCCGGTCTTCCGCAGGCCCAGCGCCCGCACGGTCGCGCGCTGGTCCTTGGGCACGCCGATGAGGCTCCTGCGCAGCGTGACCTTCATCGCGCCGACTCCCGCTCCCGCTTGGCCTCCTCGTAGGTCTTGAGCTGCTTGAGGCCCTCCATCACGGCGTAGGCGACGTTCGTCTGGTTGCGGGAGCCCAGCTCCTTGGTGAGGAGGTTGCGGTAGCCCGCGAGCTCGACGATCGCGCGCGGCACGCTGCCGGCGATCACGCCGGTGCCGGCGCCGGCGGGCTTGAGCAGCACGCGGCTGGTGCCGTGCTCGCCCACTACCTCGTGCGGGATCGTGCCGGGCTCGGCGATCGGCACGCGGATGATGTTGCGGCGCGCCACGTACTGGCCCTTCTGCACGGCGACCGGCACCTCGCGGGCCTTGCCGAGGCCGAGGCCGACGCGGCCGTTGCGGTCGCCGATGACGACCATCGCGCCGAAGCGGAACCGCCTGCCGCCCTTGTAGGTCTTGGCGGTGCGGCGGATGAAGATGACCTTGTCTTCGAAGTCGGTGTCAGCCATCAGAACTCGAGGCCTCCCTCGCGGGCCCCTTCGGCGAGGGCCTTGACGCGTCCGTGGTACTTGAAGGGGCCGCGGTCGAAGACCACGCGCTTGACGCCGGCCTCGAGCGCCCGCTGGGCGATGGCGAGGCCCACGGCCTTGGCCTGCGCGGTCTTGTCGCCCGAGACCTCGACGTTCTTGGTGTTGGCCTCGGCGACGGTCCTGCCCGTGCGGTCGTCGATGACCTGGGCGTAGATGTGCTTGGCGCTGCGGAACACCGAGAGGCGCAGCCTGCCGGTGTCGACCGGCCGCCTGAGGTTCCGGCGCGTCCTGTTGGTGCGGCGCAGCCTGCGTTCGTTGACGTTCATGCTCATCGCTCAGACCTCAGCGCGCGGCGGCCTTGCCCGGCTTGAGACGGACCTGCTCGCCCGCGTAGCGGACGCCCTTGCCGTGGTAGGCGTCGGGCGGCCTTATCGCGCGGATGTTGGCGGCCATCTGCCCGACGGCCTGCTTGTCGATGCCGCTCACCTGGATCTTCGTCGGCTCCGGCGCGGCCAGCGTCACGCCCTCCAGCGGCTCCACGACGACGGGGTGCGAGAAGCCGATCGAGAGCTCGAGGTTCTGGCCCTTCATCTGGCAGCGGAAGCCCACCCCGTGGATCTCGAGGTCGCGGGTGTAGCCCTCCGACACGCCGGTCACGGCGTTCGCGATCAGCGCCCTGGCGAGGCCGTGCTGGGCGCGCTGCTCGCGGTCGTCGCCCTGCCTCGTCACGGTCAGGACGCCGTCCTCGACCGCGACGCCGAGCGAGGGGTGCACGTTCACGGTCAGGGCGCCCTTGGGGCCCTTGACCTCCACGACCCCGGGCGTGCCGGCCTTGACCTCGACGCCCTTGGGGAGGCGGATGGGGTTGCGGCCTACGCGCGACATCTCACCACACCTCGCAGATGATCTCGCCGCCCACGTTCTTGGCGCGGGCCTCGCGGTCGGCGAGGAGCCCCAGGGGGGTGGAGATGATGGCGAGGCCCAGCCCGCCGCGCACGACGGGCACGCCCTTCGACTTGGTGTAGGCGCGACGGCCAGGCTTCGAGACGCGGCGGATCGAGCTGATCACGCTCTGGCGCTTCGGCCCGTACTTCAGGCCGATGCGCAGGACGCGCTTGCCGCCCTCCTCCACCTCCTCGACGTCCTTGAGGTAGCCCTCGCGGACGAGGATCTCGGCCAGGGCCTTCTTGAACTTGCTCGCCGGCACGTCGACGCTGGGCATCGCGACCGCGGCGGCGTTGCGAATCCGCGTCAGCATGTCTGCGATCGGATCGGTCTGCATCTAGCTTCCTTCCGTGGGGGCGGTTTCCCCGCGTGCGCGAGGACCTCTACCCCGCTTCCTTGCGACTTCTCTGTTGTCAGCCACGCCGGCCGGCCCGGGGGTGCCCCCGGGGCGGCGCCTCCTCACCAGCTCGACTTGACGACGCCGGGCAGGTAGCCCTTGTGCGCCATCTCGCGCATGCAGATGCGGCAGAGGCCGAAGTCGCGCAGGTAGGCGCGGGACCGTCCGCAGCGTCCGCAGCGGTTGATCTGGCGCGACCTGAACTTCGGCTGGCGCTGGGCCTTCGCGATCTGGGCCTTGGTAGCCACTCGTCCTCCCTCTCCTTACTTCCTGAACGGCATGCCGATGAGCTCGAGCAGCGTCCTGGCTTCCTCGTCGGTCTTCGCCGTCGTGACGATGGTGACGTCGAAGCCGCGCGTGGCGTCGACCTGGTCGTAGTCGATCTCGGGGAACACCAGCTGCTCGCGGATGCCGAGGCTGTAGTTCCCGCGCCCGTCGAAGCTGCTCGTGGGCACGCCGCGGAAGTCGCGCACGCGCGGGAGCGCCACGTGGATGAGCCTGTCGAGGAACGACCACATGCGCACGCCGCGCAGCGTCACGCGCAGCCCCACGGGCATGCCGGCCCGGATCTTGAAGTTCGAGACCGACTTCTTCGCCCGCGTGACGGCGGGGCGCTGCAGCGCGATCTGGGCGAGCTCGCGGCTGGCGCGCTCGAGCACCTTCGAGTCCTCGCGCGCCTCGCCGAGCCCCATGTTGATGACGACCTTCTCGATGCGCGGGACCGCCATCACGTTCCCGTAGCCGTGCCGCTCCACGAGCTGCTGGCGCACCGCCTGGTAGCGCTGCCTGGTGGGCGACTGAACCTGTTCCATGCCTGCCACTCGCGACCTCACTCGTCCAGCTCGGCGCCGCTGCGCTTGGCGACACGCACCTTCGTGCCGTCGTCCTTGACCCTCACGCCGATGCGCGTGGGCCTGTTCTCCTGCGGGTCGACGAGCTGCACGTTGCTGATGTGGATGCTGGCCTCCTGCTCGACGAAGCCGCCGCGCGGGTTGTCCTGCGTGGGCTTGCGAGCCTTCTTGATGATGTTGACGTTCTTGACGAGCACGCGGCCCTTGTCGCGGAGGACGCTGATGACCTCGCCCTCCTCGCCCTTGTGCTTGCCGGCGATGACGCGGACGCGGTCGCCCTTCCTGATGCGGGACCTGACCGCTGGCATCACAGCACCTCCGGCGCGAGCGAGACGATGCGCATGAAGCGCTTCTCGCGCAGCTCGCGCGCGACCGGACCGAACACGCGCGTGCCGCGCGGCTCGTTCTGGTTGTTGATGATCACGGCCGCGTTCGAGTCGAAGCGGATCGAGGAGCCGTCCTTGCGGTTGACTTCCTTCTTCGTCCGCACGATCACGGCCTTGACGACGTCGCCCTTCTTGATGGCGGCGTGCGGGATCGCGTCCTTGACGGCCGCCACGATCACGTCGCCCACGGTGCCGACGAACTGCTGACCGGTGCCGAGCACCCTGATGCACTGGATCGTGCGGGCGCCGGAGTTGTCGGCAACGTCGAGGTAGGTCTCTTGCTGGATCATCGCAACTGGTCCCTTAGGCGCGGGCCTTCTCGACGAGGCGCGTCACGACCCAGCGCTTGCGCTTGCTCAGCGGACGGCTCGCGGCGATCTCGACGAGGTCTCCCACGCCGAACTCGTTGCCCTCGTCGTGCGCCAGGTACTTCTTGGACACGGTCACGACCTTGCCGTAGAGCGGGTGCTTGAAGCGCCGCTCGACCACGACGGTCACGGTCTTGTCGGCCTTGTCTGACACGACGCGGCCCTGCATCAGCTTCTTCATCAGCTCTCAGCCTTCTCCTTGGCGATCGTGAGGAGCCGCGCGATCTCGCGCTTGGCGGCCCTGATCCGGCGCGGGTTGGAGGTCTGGCCGATCGCGGACTGGATGCGGAGGTCGAGGAGCTCCTGGCGGCGCTTCTCGACCTCGGCGGCGATCTCGTCGCCGCTCAGCCGGCGAGCCTCACTGGACCTCATCGTAGATCTCCCGCTTGACCATCTTCGTCTTGATGGGCAGCTTGTGCGACGCCAGCCTGAAGGCCTCGCGCGCCTGCTCCTCGGTGACGTTCGAGACCTCGAACATCACGCGGCCGGGCTTGACGACGGAGACCCAGTACTCCACGGCGCCCTTGCCCTTGCCCATGCGCACTTCCTGCGGCTTCTTCGTGATCGGCTTGTCGGGGAAGATCCTGATGTAGATCTTGCCGCCGCGCTTGAAGAAACGGCTCATCGTGATGCGGCACGCCTCGATCTGGTTCGACTTGATCCAGCCCGGCTCCAGGGCGACGAGGCCGTAGTCGCCGAAGGCGACGTAGTCCCCGCCCTTGGTGCTGCCGGTCATGCGGCCGCGCATCTGCTTGCGGTACTTGACGCGTTTGGGTAGCAGCATCTTCCTCAGTCCCTACGGGCCCGGGGGCGGGCGTCGCGCCCGCGTCCGTCGCGGCGGCGAGCCTGCGGCCGGCGGCGCTTCTTCTTGTCGTCGTCGGTCTTCGGGCGCGGCACGACGGCGGCGCGGCGCTGCTTGTCCCCGACGATCTCGCCGTGGAACACCCAGGCCTTGACGCCGATGACGCCGTAGGTCGTGTTGGCCTCGGCGGTGCCGTAGTCGATGTCGGCCCTGAGCGTCTGCAGCGGCACGCGGCCCTCGGCGTACCACTCGGGGCGGGCCTGCTCGGCGCCGCCGAGGCGGCCCGAGCAGCGCACCTTCACGCCGCGCGCGCCGGACTCCATCGTGCGCTGCACGGCCTGCTTCATGGCGCGGCGGAACGCGAAGCGCCGCTCGAGCTGCTCGGCGATGCGCTGGGCGACGAGCGTGGCGTTCGTGTTCGGGTTCGGGACCTCCTGCACGTTCACGGCGACGTTGCCGCCGATGAACTTGCCGAGCTTCGCGCGCAGCGACTTGATCGACTCGCCGCCGCGGCCGATGACGACGCCGGGCTTGGCGGTGTGGATCGTGACGTTGACGTTGTGGGCCGCGCGCTCGATCTCGATGCGCGAGATGCCCGAGTGGCCGACGTCCTCGGTCACGACCTGCCTGATCTTCTCGTCCTCGGCCAGCAGCTTCGGGTAGTCCTTCGCGCTGGCGTACCAGTGGGCGGACGGCTGCTTGTTCACGCCGAGGCGGAAGCCGACAGGATTGATCTTATTTCCCACTGCGTTCCTCCAGGGTGATCGACACGTGGCAGGTCCGCTTCCGCACGAGGTCGGCTCGTCCGCGGGCGCGCGGCATGGCGCGCTTCAGCGTGGGCCCGTCCCCGACCTGGATCTCCTTCACGAACAGCCTGTCGTCGAACATGTCGTGGTTGTTCACGGCGTTCGCGCGGGCGCTCTTGAGGAGCTTCAGGAGCGGCTCGGCGGCGCGCTTGTCGGTGTACTTGAGGATCGCCTCGGCCTGCGCGACGTCCTTGCCGCGGATCAGGTCCGCGACGAGGCGCGTCTTGCGTGGCGTGACGCGCAGCATCCTCAGCGACGCCTTGGCCTGCGGCACGGTCACTCCTTGCGGTTCCCGCCGTGGCCGCGGAACGTGCGGGTGGGCGAGAACTCGCCGAGCTTGTGGCCGACCATCGTCTCCTGCACGAACACGGGCACGTGCTGCCGGCCGTTGTAGACGCCGATCGTGTGCCCGACCATCTCGGGGACGATGGTGGAGCGCCGGCTCCAGGTCTTGATGACGCGCCTGTCGCCGGAGGCGTTGGCGGCGTCGATCTTCTTCAGCAGGTGCTCGTCGACGAACGGCCCCTTCTTCAGGCTACGAGCCATGGCTCACTTCCCCTTCCGGCGGCGGACGATGAAGCGACCGGAGACCTTGCGCTTGTCGCGGGTCTTGTAGCCCTTCGCCTGCTGGCCCCACGGGCTGACGGGCGGCCTGCCGCCCGTCGAGCGACCCTCCCCGCCGCCGTGGGGGTGGTCGACAGGGTTCATGGCGCGGCCGCGCTGGTGCGGCTTGCGGCCCAGCCAGCGCTTGCGGCCGGCCTTCCCGAGCACGATGTTCTTGTGCTCGGCGTTGCCGACCGTGCCGATGGTGGCGTAGCAGTCGCCGTGCACGCGTCGCAGCTCGCCCGAGGGCATGCGGACGGTCACGTAGGCGCCGTCGCGCCCCTGGATCTGCAGGCTGGTGCCGGCGGACCTGGCGAGCTGGGCGCCCTTGCCCGGCACCAGCTCGACGGCGTGCACGACGCTGCCGACGGGTACCAGCCTCAAGGGCATGGCGTTGCCGGGGTTCGGCTCGGCGCTCTCGCCGGCCAGCAGCGTGGCGCCCACCGAGACCTTGTCCGGTGCCAGGATGTAGCGCTTCTCGCCGTCGGCGTAGTGCAGCAGGGCGATGTTCGCGCTGCGGTTCGGGTCGTACTCGATGGCGGCGACCCGCGCCGGCACGCCGGACTTGTCGCGGCGCTTGAAGTCGACGACGCGGTAGCGGCGCTTGTGGCCGCCCCCGCGGAAACGCGAGGTGATGCGGCCCATGTTGTTGCGCCCGCCCGACTTCTTGATCGGCTTGAGCAGCGACTTCTCGGGCTTGCTGCGCGTGACCTCGCCGAAGTCGGACGTGGTCATGAAGCGGCGGGAGGGGGTGTACGGTCGGTACTTCTTGGTAGGCACTTCTCTCCCTCCCTCCTTACGAGAGGCCCTCGAGCTGCTCGATCCTCTGACCGGGCCTGAGGGTCACGATGGCCTTGAGCCTGTTCTCCGTGCGGCCGGAGAAGCGGCCCATCCGCTTCACCTTGCCGCGCACCTTGACGAGGTTCACCCGCGTGACGTCGACGTCGAAGACCGTCTCCACGGCCTCCTTGACCTGCACGCGGTTCGCGCGCGGGTGGACGTAGAAGGTGTACTTGCCCGTCTGCATGGCCGTGACTGCCTTCTCCGACAGGACCGGGCCGATGATGACCTCGCTCGCGTTCACCGCGGCCCCTCCCCGTCGAACAGGGCGGCGTCCGCGACGACGCGGTCGGAGCGGAGCACGTCGTAGACGTTAAGGCCCGCGTTGGGCAGCACGTCGACCCAGGGCAGGTTGCGGGCGGCGCGGCGGGCCAGCTCGTCGTCGGTGACGAGGAGCACGCGCTCGCTGCCGTCGATGCCGTTGGCCTTGGCCCAGGCGACGAACTCCTTGGTCTTGCCGCTGATGCCGAACGACTCGACGAGCGTGAGCTTGCCGGCGTTGGCCCTGGCGGCGATGGCCATCTGCAGGCCGAGCCGGCGGACGCGCTTGGGCAGCGTGTAGGAGTAGTCGCGGGGCTGCGGACCGAAGACCGTGCCCCCGCCTACGAAGATAGGGGCCTTGCGGTCGCCGTGGCGCGCGCGACCGGTGCCCTTCTGAGGCCAGATCTTGGCGGTGGAGCCGGTCATCATGCCGCGCGTCTTCGTCGCGGCCGTGCCGCGGCGCCGCTTGGCGAGCTGCCAGGCGACGACCTCGTGCAGCACGGACTCCTTCGGCTCCGGCAGGTCGAGCGTGACCTTGCGGTCGCTCCCGATGACGTCGATCGTGACCGCCATCAGCTCACCTTCCTCTTGGAGGCGCGCACCTCGACGAGCCCGCCGTTGGGTCCGGGTACCGCGCCCTTGACGATGAGGAGGTTGTCCTCCGGGCGGACCTCGACGATCTCGAGGCCGACGGTCGTGACGCGCTCGGCGCCGTAGTGGCCCGCCATGCGCTTGCCCTTGTAGACGCGCCCGGGGAGCTTGCGCTGCCCGATCGAGCCGGGGTGGCGGTGCTTCTTCTTCGTGCCGTGGCTGGCGGGCATGCCGGCGAAGTTCCAGCGCTTCATCACGCCGGCCGTGCCGCGGCCCTTGGACGTGGCGGTGACGTCGACCTTCTCGCCGGCGGCGAACGACTCCACCGTCACCTGGTCGCCGTCGGGCTCGAAGTCCCTGAACTCGACGAGGTGGCGGACCGGCGCCACGCCCGCCTTCTTGAAGTGGCCGGCGAGGGGCTTGCTCACCGCCTTCTCGCTCTTCTCGCGCCAGCCCAGCTGGACGGCCGCGTAGCCGTCCGTGGCCGTCGTCTTGCGCTGCACCACGGGGCACGGGCCGGCCAGCAGGACCGTGACCGGGACGAGCCGGTCGCCCTGCCAGACCTGGGTCATGCCCACCTTGGTGCCGAGGATGCCCTTCACGTGTTATCGGCCTCCGACCGTCTTGATCTCGATGTCGACCCCGGTGGGGAGGTCGAGGTGCATGAGCGAGTCGATCGTGCTCTTGGTCGGCGTCTTGATGTCGATGAGCCGGTTGTGCGTGCGGATCTCGAAGTGCTCGCGGCTGTCCTTGTCGACGAACGGGCCGCGGAGCACGCAGAACCGCCGGATGCGCGTGGGCAGCGGCACCGGGCCGGCCACCTTGGCGCCCGTGCGCCTGACGGTCTCGACGATCTTCGTCGCCGAGCTGTCGAGGCTACGGTGGTCGAACGACTTGAGCTTGATGCGGATGCGGGGTGTCGCCATGGCTTACTTCGTGACCTTGGTTACGACGCCCGCCCCAACGGTACGCCCACCCTCACGAATCGCGAAACGAAGACCCTCCTCCATCGCGATCGGCTTGATCAACTCAACCGACAACTCAACATTATCCCCCGGCATCACCATCTCAACATCCGAAGGAAGAGTCACAACCCCAGTCACATCCGTAGTCCGAAAGTAGAACTGCGGACGATAACCCGTGAAGAACGCCGAATGACGCCCACCCTCCTCCTTCTTCAAGATGTACACAGACCCAGAAAAACCCGTATGCGGCGTGATCGAACCAGGCTTAGCCAGAACCTGACCCCGCTCGATATCATCACGACCCACACCACGCAACAACACACC
>DASVDQ010000074.1 GCA_036381035.1 Trueperaceae bacterium
GGGATCGCCAGCACGATGGCGCCGCGGAGGAGGTCGCAGACGACCATGATCCGCTTGCGGTCGTAGCGGTCCACGGCGACGCCGGCGAAGAGCCCCACGAGCAGCGCGGGCGCGGCCGTGGCCATGAGCACGAGGCCGACCGCGAGAGCGGAGCCGGTGACGCGGTAGACGAGGATGGCGGCGGCGATGTCGACGAGCGAGTCGCCGATGGTGGACACGAGCTGAGCGATCCACAGCGCCCTGAACCGCCGGTTCGCGAACACCGCGAACGGCGACAGGCGGGCCGTCGCGGTCGCCATGCCAGCACCTCCCCCTCGGCGCCGCGCACCCGGGGCGTGCCGGGGCGAGCGCCCCACCGTTACGGCTCCGTGGCGGCTGAGGCCGTCGGGGAGTCGTGAGCTGCGGTTACAGTGGGTACTCTACGCTGCGGCCATCGGCCCGGCAAGTGCCGTCGCGCCGCCGACCGGGTATGCCAGGAGGGCACGCGGTCCGCCCGCGGGGAGGATAGTGGTGCCCGTGAGAGACGCACCTGGCCGCCGGGTGGGCCCCTTCTTCCTGCTGGTGACGGCGCTCGCGCTGCCGTTGTGGGCGATCGGCGCCTTGGTCGGCGGCGAGCTGATGCCCGGCCTGCCGCTGGCGGCGCTGCAGTTCGTCGTGCCCGTCATCGCGGCGTCGCTGCTCGTCTACCGGCGCGAGGGGCGGGCGGCGCTCGGCGCCTTCCTGCGACGAGCCCTCGACGCCCGGCGCGTGAAGGACCCCGCCTGGTGGCTCGTCGCGGCGCTCCTCCACCCGTTGCTCTGGACGCTGTCGTGGCTGGTCATGGACGCGCTCGGACGCCCGCTGCCGCCGCTGCAGGTGCCGCTGGCGAGCCTGCCCGTGCTGGCGGCGGCGTTCCTCGTCGCCGGCCTGGCCGAGGAGCTCGGCTGGATGGGCTACGCCTACGAGCCGCTCGAGAGGCGCTGGGGGGCGCTGCGGACCTCCCTGGTGCTGGGCGCGTTCTGGGCGGCGTGGCACGTGGTGCCGCTGCTCACCGGCGACCGGCAGGCCTCGTGGATCGCGTGGTGGGCCCTTGGCACCGTCGCGATGCGCGTGCTGCACGTGTGGCTCTTCGAGAACACGGGCCTCAGCGTCCTCGCCCAGGCCGTGCTGCACGGCTCGTTCAACCTGTCGTGGCAGCTCTTCCCCGTGCGGGGCTCGGCCTACGACCCGGCGGTGCTGAGCCCGCTCATCGCGCTGGCGGCGGTGACCGTGGTCGCCCTCTCGGGCGCGGGCTTACGCCGCCGCGCGTGGGGACGGCCCGGCGCGGCGAGGGGCTAGGCGAGGGCTCGGGCGCTAGTCCGCCGCCGACGCGGCCGTGAACAGCGGCGCCGCCGTGCCGAACGAGCGCCGCTCGTGCGCCAGCAGCCACTGCTTGCGCGGCAGGCCCCCGCCGTAGCCGCCCAGGCTCCCGTCGGCGTTCACGACGCGGTGGCAGGGGATGACGATCGAGAGCTGGTTCGCGCCGTTCGCCCGGGCGACGGCGCGGAACGCCGTCGGCCTCCCCAGCGCCGCGGCGACCTGGCCGTAGGTGCGCGTCTCGCCCGGCGGGATGCGCCCCAGCTCGCGCCACACGGACCGCTGGAACTCGCTGCCGAGGGGCTTGAGCGGCGTGGCGAACTCGCAGCGCCGGCCGGCGAAGTACTCGGAGAGCTCGACTTCGATGCTCTCCAGGACGGCGTTCGTGCCAGGCACGATGGCGGCCTTGGCCCGCAGGCGCCTCAGCTCGGTCTCGAGGCCGCGCCTGTCGACGAACTCGAGCAGCACGAGCCCGTCGTCGTCGGCGACGGCGAGCATCGGCCCCAGCGGCGAGTCGAGCCAGGCGGCCGTGAGGACGGGTCCTTCGGCGGCGCTGGGCGAACTGCCGATGATGCGGTTGAACGCGTCGCGGAACCCGCTGGCGGACTCGTAGCCGGCCTGGAGCTGCGCCTCGATCACGGTGCCACCCTCCCTCAGCGACCTCAGCGCCAGGCCCATGCGCCTGGCGCGCGCGTACGCGACGAACGTCATGCCGAAGCGGCGCTTGAACGCCCGGCGCGCGGTGCCCACGTCCACCCCCAGCGCGCGGAAGTCGGCGTCGCGCCAGCGCTTCTCCGGCTCGGCCTCCACGGCGGCCACGAGACGGCGCACGACCTCGGGCACCTCGTTGGGGTGCGACAGCGGCCGGCAGCGCAGGCAGGGCCGGAAGCCCGCATGCAGCGCGTCCTTCGCCGTGGCGAAGAACGCGCAGTTCTCGAAGCGCGGCTTGCGGGCGGGGCAGGTGGGGCGGCAGAACACCCCGGTGGTGCGCACGCCCACGTAGAAGACGCCCTCGTACTCGGGGTCGCGCCTCAGCATGGCCTGGTAGTAGCGGCGGGCCGTGTCGTCAGGCACGCCCCGAGTCTAGGGCTTGGGAGACCGGGGCGCCGCCGAGAACCGGGCGCGTATCGCCGGGTCGCGGGCCGCTCAGCGCTTCGGCCCCGCCTGAGAGCGCGCCGCGGCGGCCTCCCTGAGGAGCCGCACCGCCCGCGGGCCGACCCCGTGCAGCGCGAGCAGCTCCGCGTCGGAGCGCGCGACCGCGGCGCTCAAGGTGCCGATGCCGGCCGCGAGCAGCGCCCGCGTGGCCGGCCTGCCGATGCTCCTGGGCAGCGCGTCGGGACCGTCCGGGGCCTCGCCTCGCTCCGCCTGGCGGCGCACGTCGAGGAGCTCCGCGGGCGCGCGGCTGCGCCACGCCTTCTCGAGGAGCGCGTTGAGCTCCATGCCGTTCACGGCGGCGAGCGGCACGCGCACCCCTACCGGCTCGCCCGCCCTGGTCACGGGCTCGGCCGCCGCGAACCGCCCCAGGACCGCCTCGGCGTCATCCCGCGACATCTCGAGCTGCGCCGCCCCGTCGCCCGTCACCGTCACGAAGCGCTCGCCGCGGACGGCGAAGGCGACCGTGCCGGAGCCGGCGTCCTCGGCGACCTCGGGGAGCCGCAGCGCCGCCTTGCGGAGGTGAGCGAGGGTCGTCATGGAACCAACATAGACCGGCTCGTCGCGCGGTTCCCAGCGCCGCCCCTGCGTTGGGCTTGCCAACGACCGCGGCCGGCGCCGAAGCTGTGGTGGGAGGTCCCGCCATGTGCCGCAGCATCAAGCCGCTCTTCAACTTCGACCCGCCGGCCACCGACGAGGAGGTACGCGCCGCCGCCCTGCAGTACGTCCGCAAGGTCAGCGGGTTCCAGAAGCCGTCGCGGGCGAACGAGGCGGCGTTCGCGGCGGCGGTCGAGGAGGTCGCGGCCGCGACGAGGCGCCTCGTCGACGCCCTGGAGACCAACGCGCCGCCCAAGGACCGCGAGGTCGAGGCGGCCAAGGCGCGGGCGCGCTCGGCCTGGCGCTACCGGCCGATCGGCGACGCCCCCGGCGCGTCCGGCGACTGAGACGCTACTGCCCCTCGGCCGGGACGGCCCCGCTGCGCTCCTCGTGCACCTGGTCGGCGGTCAGGCCCAGGTCGCGCTGCGCCGCGATCTCCTCCGCGGTGAACGGCGCGAAGCCCTCGGGCAGCGCCGCCTCGTTGTCCCAGCTCGTGGCGACGAAGTCGAGCACGGCCGCGAGCTGCTCGTCGGTGAACTGCGACCACGCGGGCATGACCCCGTTGTAGGTCTGGCCCGCTACCTGGATCTCGCCCTGCAGCCCGTAGAGGACGACGTGGATCAGGTAGGTGCGGCCCTCCTCGGTCGCCAGCAGCTCCGGCACGTGGCCGGCGAGCGGCGGGAACGCGCCGGGGACCCCCTGGCCGTTCGCCTGGTGGCAGGCCGCGCAGTTCGACTGGAACAGCGTCTCGCCCTCGTCCTGGGCCAGGGCGATCCCCGCGACCACGAGGGCGGCTGACGCGAGCAGCGACTTGAGGACGCGCATGGTTCTCCTTTCCGGGACGCGGCGAGGTCGTGCGGTGTTGCGAGGAGGGGTCGCTGCCGGGCCCGTGGGCGTGACCGCCCGCCGGCGCGTCCGCCGCGGTCCGCCGCGGTCGCGCGCTGCGGACCACGCTACGCCCGGATCGTGAGCGCGGGCAGGGAGCGTCGGTCGGCGTCCCGGAAGCACTCAGCCAAGTCACGATGAACCGCCCTAGCATGCGGCTCCGACGTGGACCGCGAGCGCATCCTCATCGTGGAGGACGACCTCCACCTGGCGCGCGCCCTCGAGACGGAGCTGCTCAGGGCGTACGACGTGGCGGTGGTGCGCACCGGCGGCGAGGCGCTGGAGAGGGCCGAGACCGAGTCGTTCGACCTGGTCCTCCTCGACCTCGGCCTCCCCGACATCGACGGGCTCGACGTCGCGGCCGCTCTCAAGGACAACCCGGCCGCGATCCTCATGCTCACGGCGCGCGCCGACCTCCGCAGCCGCGTCGCGGGCCTCTACATCGGCGCCGACGACTACCTCGCCAAGCCCTTCGACATGCAGGAGCTGCTGGCGCGCGTCTACGCCCAGCTCCGCCGCCGCGGTCGCCCGGAGGTCTACGACGCCGGGCCCGTGAGCCTCTCCCTCGCCGACCACACCTGCGCCGTCCGCGGCCGGCCCCTCGACCTCTCGCCCCAGGAGTTCAACCTCCTGGCGCTCCTGCTCGCCAACCAGGGCCGCGTGTTCTCGAAGAACGCGATCGAGGACCGGCTCTACCGCGAGGCGCCGCCCACCTCGAACGCCGTGGAGGCGCTGGTCTCGCGCCTGCGGAGCAAGCTGGCCGCTGCCGGCGTCGATGACCTCATCGAGACGGTGCGCGGCATCGGCTACGTCGTGAGGGAGCGGAGCTAGGTGACGCTCAGGGCTCGGCTCGGGCTGGCCGCGGCGGGCATGACGGTCGCCGTCATCGCGGCCTTCGGCGCCGTGGCGTACCGGGAGTTCACGCGCCAGCAGGACGAGCAGCTCAGGGTGCTGCTGAGGCAGGACCTCGAGCGCGTGACGGCCCTGCTCGACCGGCCGGCCCTGGGCGCGTCCTTCGCGCCAGAGGACACCGGCACCTTCATCCTCCAGCTCGTGACGGCGTCGGGCCAGGTGGCGGTGAACGTGGGCGGCGGCGAGGCCCTGCCCGTGGTGCGGGCCCCGACGGTCATCGAGCGGGGCGAGCGCACCTACCTGGTCACGACCGGCGTCTGGCCCGCCACCAGGGGCAGCGTGCGCCTGGCCCACGACATCACCGACGCCCTCGCCGTGCGGCGCGACCTCCTCGAGGTGCTCGTCGGCGTCGGAGTGCTCGTCACCGTCGTGGCGGCCGCGCTGGCGCTCCTGGGGGCGCGGCGGATGCTCTCGCCCCTCGCCAGGGTGGCCCGCCAAGCCCGCGCCCTCGACCCCGCCTCGCCTCACGGGGTGGAGTACCGCGGGCCCATGGACGAGATCGGCGACCTCGTCGCCGCGCTGAACGCGGCCCTCGAGGCGATCGGCGAGCGCAAGGAGGCCGAGCGCCGCTTCCTGCTCGAGGTGGCGCACGAGCTGGCGGCGCCGCTCACCCTCGTCAACTACCACTTGAGTGCCGTGAGGCGTGAGCACGCCGACGACGCCCACGTCCGGGCGGCCGCCGAGGGCACGCGCGAGCTGCTGCGCACCTCGCAGGACCTGCTGGTGCTGGCCCGCGGCGAGCTCGACGTACCGCTCGAGCCGCGCGTCGTGGACCTGCGCGACGTCGTGCTCCGCGTCGCCGACGAGTACCCGGGGCTGAGGCTCAGCCTGGCCGAGCGGCTCGAGGTCGTCGGCGACCCTGAGCGTCTCGTGCAGGTGGTGCGCAACCTCGTGAGGAACGCGCTGCAGGCCGTCGGCCGGGCGAACGGCGTCGCGGTGAGCCTGCGCAACGAGGGCGCCAGCGCGGTGCTGGAGGTCTGCGACGACGGCCCCGGCATGAGCGAGGAGACCGTGCGTCGGGTCTTCGACCACGGCTTCAGCGGCGGAGGCGGGGTCGGCGTGGGGCTGACCGTGTGCAAGCGGCTCGTAGAGCAGCACGACGGCGAGCTGCGCCTGCGGTCGAAGGCGGGGGAGGGCACCTGCTGCGAGGTGCGCCTGGAGAGCCTGGCCTCGCGCTTGGCGGGGGCCGAGGAGCGTCCGGCGGAGGCGTCGGTGGGCGGGGTCGCCCGACCGGACCCGGCGGGGGCGTCGTGACCCCACGAGCGGCCACCGGGCTCGCGGCCGCGCGGCGCGCGGACCCTGGGAGCGACCTGGCCAGACGCTTCAGGCCGCGTAAGGTTCGCGTAAGGTTCAGGCCGCACCGTCACCCCTGGATAGCTGCCACTGCGGCGGAGGAGCTCTCGTGAGGCGGACCGCCACGATAGCCTGCCTGCTCCTGGTCCTCTCCTGGGCGCTGGCGATCGACATCCCGCAAGACGCGGCCGTGCTGATCACGTCGCGCGACGGCACCATCGTCGGCGTCGGGCGCGCGCGGGACGGCGAGGGCTTCGTCCTCGAGCTGCTGCCGGGCTTCGCCGGGATGGGCACGCTGTTGTTCACTACGCCGGACGGCGACGTGCACGTGGTCGAGGTCATGGTCCGCGAGGGCACGGTCTTCGTGGAGGAGACCGACCTGCGCGCCGCCGCGACGGCGGCGGGCTTCGGCGAGGTCGTGATCGGCCCGGCGGCCCCCGCCGCGGAGCCGTCGGCCGAGGGCCCGCCTCCCGCGGAGCCGCCCGCCGGGGCGAGCCCTCCCGCCGCGGAGGAGCCCCCGGTCGGGGCCGGGCCGCCGGCCGCGGGCGAGACGCCTCCCGAGGCCGGGCCGCCTGCCGCCGGCGAGCCCCCTGGCGACGCCGGTCCTCCTGCCGCGGAGCCGCCCGCCGAAGCGGGCCCACCCGACGCGGCCCCGCCGGCCGGCGACGAGCCTCCGGAGGACGCGCCCGCCGACGCGCCTCCGCCCGCCGACGCGCCTCCTCCCGCCGACGCCCCGCCGCCGGACGCCGGCCCGCCCGAGGAAGCCGAGCCTCCCGACGCGGAGCCGCCGGTCGCCGAGGAGCCGGCCGGAGAGCCGCCCGAGGAGGGTCAGCCGGAGGAACCGGCCCCGCCGGCCGAGGCCGGCCCGGCGCCCGACGCGGTCCCTCCCCCCGACGCCGCGCCCCCGCCCGCTGAGCCGGCGCCTTCGCCCGAGGAAGCGCCGCCGGACGCTCCGGCGCCGCCGGACGCGGGTCCGCCGCCGGGCGAGGACGACGACCCGGCGGGCGCCGGACCCCCTCCGGACGCCGCGCCTCCGCCAGAGGCGGCGCCGCCTCCCGCTGAGCCGCCACCGGACGCCGCGCCTCCGGCAGGCGAGGACCCCGGGGCGGGACCCGATGCGCCTCCCGAGCCCGGCGCGCCCGGCGGCGAGGAGCCGGCTGCCCCGCCGCCCGCCGACGACGGCCCGCCCGCCGCGCCGCCGCCGCCCGCCGACGAGCCGCCGGCGGACGAGCCGCCGCCCGCCGAGGACGAGCCCCCCGTGGAAGAGCCGGCGCCGGCGGAGGACGAGCCGCCCCCTGAGGACCAGCCGCCCGTCGACGCACCCGCGCCCGCCGGGGAGCCCCCCGAGGTCGGGCCGCCCGTGGGGGAGCCCCCGCCTCCCGACGCCCCGCCAGCGGAGACGCCGCCTCCCGACGAGGCGCCACCGCCGCCGGCGGAGACGCCGCCACCGGACATCGAACCGCCGCCGGACGAACCGCCTACCCCCGAGGAGCCGCCGCCCGATGCCGCCCCGCCGCCCGACGCGGAGCCGCCTCCCGACGCCGAGCCCCCGCCGAACGAACCGGCTCCGCCGGTGGACGAGCCGGCGCCCGACGCCGAGCCGCCTCCGGCGGAGGACGAGCCGCCTTCGGTCGGCGGCGGTCCGTGAGCTCCGGCCCGTGTACCGATGAGCATGGGAAAGCGTGGACATCCGCTACCCTTGACCTAACCTCGAGAACAGCGATGGGGACCCTGACGCCCCGCGCTGCATAGGGCCGTAGGCAGGGCCGCCGGCGCGTCATCCCTCCCTTCAGCCACCCAGCGGGCCCCGCAGGGCAGGCGCGCGCCGCGCGCTCCCGAGCCGCGGCCCGCGAGGCTGAAGCTCGTCAGGGAGGGGAGACGGCTATCATGCGTGAGTACGAGCGAACCACCTGGTCGAGAGCGCGTTGGATCATCGCGGCGCTGGCCGTGACGGGGCTGGTGCTGGCGCAGGACGCCCCGGACATCACCGCCGACTCGTTCACGAGCGACTTCTCGGTGATGCAGCAGCTCAGGGACATCGCCGCCCAGGGCAGCGGCGCGATCGCGGTGCTGCTGCCGGAGACGACCACGTCGGCGCGGTACGTCGCGTTCGACGAGCCGTTCCTACGCCGGGCGTTCCAGGAGGCCGGCGTCGCCGACAGCGACATCATCATCACCAACGCCCAGGGCAGCGAGTCGACGCAGCTGACCCAGGCGCAGGCCGCCATCACGCAGGGCGCCACGGTGCTGATCGTCGACCCGATCTCCTCCGGCGTGGGCGCGTCCATCGAGCAGTACGCGGCCGAGCAGGGCGTCCCGGTGATCGACTACGACAGGCTGACCCTCGGCGGCGCCAGGAACTACTACGTGAGCTTCGACAACGTCCGCGTCGGCGAGCTGATCGGCGAGGGGCTCGTGAGCTGCATCGCGGACTGGGGCGTGGAGTCCCCGAACGTCCTCGTGATGAGCGGCGCCCCCACCGACAACAACGCCACCCTCTTCGCCCAGGGCTACAACTCGGTCCTCGAGCCGTACTTCGCCGACGGCACGTACACGAACGCCGGCGCGCCCGCCGGCACCTGGGACCCGGCGCAGGCGCGCACGACGTTCGAGGGGCAGTTCACGGCGAACCAGGAGATCAACGCGGTCGTGACCCCCAACGACGACAACGCCAACGCCGTGATCTCGTACCTCAAGACCCTCAACGTGCCGCCGCGCACGTTCCCGACCACCGGCCAGGACGCCACGCTGCAGGGCCTGCAGAACGTCCTCGCCGGGTACCAGTGCGGCACCGTCTACAAGCCCATCAACCTCGAGGCGCAGGCGACGGCCGCCCTCGCCCTGTTCATCCGCGCCGGCATGGAGCCGCCGGCCGGGCTCGTGAACGGCACGACGCTGGACTCGCAGGCGAACGTCGAAGTCCCCTCGGTGCTGCTCGACCCGATCTGGGTGACGCCCGAGAACATGGCCGAGACGGTCGTGGCGGACGGCTTCGTCGACCCGGCAGAGCTCTGCGCGGGCTTCGAGGACGAGTGCGCTGCCGCCGGCATCGAACAGTAGGGGCGGCGTGACGGACCAGTCGGCTCGGCCCGGTGGCGACACCGGCGCCGAGCCGCTGCTGCGCCTGGAGGGCATCCGCAAGGACTTCGGCGCCGTGCGGGCGCTGCGCGGCGTCGACCTCTCGCTGCCGCGCGGACAGGTCACGGCGCTGGTGGGCGACAACGGCGCCGGGAAGTCGGTGACGGTGAAGGTCATCGCCGGCACCTACCAGCCCGACGCCGGGGTGATCCTGTGGGAGGGCTCCCCCGTCCGCATCCGCACCCCCAAGGAGGCGTCGGCGCTGGGCATCGAGGTCGTCTACCAGGACCTCGCGCTGTGCGACAACCTCGACGTCGTCCAGAACATGTTCCTCGGCCGCGAGATCATGCGGAACGGCCTCCTGGCCGAGGACGAGATGGAGCGCGCCGCGTCCCAGACGCTGGCGGACCTGCGCGTCACGACCGTGCAGTCGGTGCGGCTGCCGGTGGCGGCGCTGTCCGGCGGGCAGCGCCAGTCCGTCGCCGTCGCCAAGGCCGTGATGTGGAACTCGAAGCTGGTGATCCTCGACGAGCCCACCGCCGCCCTCGGGGTGGCGCAGACGAAGCAGGTCCTCGCGCTGGTGCGGCGCCTGGCGGAGCAGGGGCTGGCCGTCATGATGATCTCCCACAACCTCGTCGACGTGTTCGAGGTCGCCGACCGCATCGCCGTGATGCGCCTCGGCGAGGTCGTCAGCGAGGGTCCCACAAGCGATACGGACGTCCAGACCGTCGTCGAGCTGATGACCACGGGCAAGCGGAGGGCCGCGTGACGGACGTCTCCGACGCCCCCGCCGCGCCGGCCGCCGCCGCGACGGCGGCGCGACCGCGCTTCCTGCCCGGCCTGGCCGGCGTGCTGCCGGTGCTGCTGGGCGTGGTCGCGATCGCCGCGATCTTCCAGAGCCTGAACCCGCGCTTCCTCACCACGGGGAACCTCGTGAACCTGCTCGTCCAAGGCTCGGTGTTCATGCTCATCGGCATGGGCCAGGTGTTCGTGCTGCTCCTCGGCGAGATCGACCTGTCGCTCGGCTTCGTGGCCGGCATCGCCGGGGTCGTGGTCACCGAGCTGGTCCAGCCCCGGGTCGCCTGGCCGTGGTGGGGCGCGATCCTGGCCGCGCTCGCCGTGACGGCCGCCATCGGCTTCCTGCAGGGGACGCTGATCACGCGCCTCAGGCTGCCCTCGTTCGTCGTCACGCTCGCCGGCCTGCTCGCCTGGCAGGGGGTGCTGATCATCATCCTCGGCACCGGCGGGACGATCCCGATCCCCGACCGCCGGATCAACGCCATCGCCAACGGCACGCTCAGCCCCCTGGGCGGCTGGGTGCTCGCCGCCATCGTCGTGCTGGCGTTCGCCGCCGTGACGTTCCGCGAGGACGGCAGGCGCCGCAGCAGCGGCCTGGCCGCTCCCTCGGTGGGCCAGAGCCTCCTCAAGGTCGCGCTAGCGGCCGCGGCGGCCGTGGCGCTGACGCTGCTCACGAACGCCGACCGGGGGGTGGGCGCCTTCAGCCTGCGCGGCATGCCGATCGTGTTCCCCGTCCTGTTCGGCGTGCTGGTGCTGTGGAGCGTCGTGCTGGGGCGCACCCGCTTCGGCCGCTACGTGTACGCGATCGGCGGCAACGCCGAGGCGGCGCGCCGGGCCGGCATCGCCGTCGCCTGGGTGAGGACCTGGGCGTTCACCTGCGCGGCCGTGACCGCCGGCGTGGGCGGCATCGTCTACGCCTCGCGGCTGCGCTCGATGTCCACCAGCTTCGACGGCGGCACGATCGTCCTCTACGTCGTCGCGACGGCGGTCATCGGCGGCACCAGCCTGTTCGGCGGGAGAGGCCACCCCCTCCACGCGGTCCTCGGCGGCGTCGTCATCGCCGCGATCGTCAACGGCATGGCCCTGCTCGGGCTCAGCGCCGCGATCCAGCTCATCGCCACGGCGGTGGTGCTGCTGGCCTCGATCCTCGTCGACGTGCTCGTGCGGAGGCAGGGCGCGGCGGGCTCGTAGCCGACGCCCCGCGCCGACCGCGTCCCCGGCAGCCGGGCAGGCGGCCTGCCAGCCGTCTCGGACGCGGACACCCGCCACGCAGCGCCTTCGCTCCCTACCGCCTGCCTGCGGTCTCGGACGCGGCCCTCGCGGCTACTCGACGACGCGGCGGCCGCCACGCCGGCGCCGCAGGACATAGGCCTCTGCCGGCTCGTCCACGGGCGCGGCTAGCCTCGCGTAGGACGCGATGTCCGCCACCACGAGGCTCGCGGTGGACGCGATGTCCGGCCCCTAGCAACGCGTTCACCGCGTCCGGGAAGGGACCGCGATGAGCGTGAAGAAGTGGGTGTACCTGTTCGACGAGGTCGGGGAGGCCGAGCGCCTCGCGGGCAGCTGGGACGGCGCCAGGGCGCTGCTGGGCGGCAAGGGCGCGAACCTCGGCGACATGACGCGCCTGGGCGTGCCCGTCCCGCCCGGGTTCACCGTCACGACCGAGGCGTGCAACGCCTACCTCGCCGCCGGCGGGAGGTTCCCCGAGGGCATGTGGGAGCAGGAGCTGGCGGCCCTGCGCAGCGTCGAGGAGCGCACGGGCAAGAGGTTCGGAGACCCGGCGCGGCCGCTCCTCGTCTCCTGCCGCTCGGGCGCGAAGTTCTCGATGCCCGGGATGATGGACACGATCCTCAACATCGGGCTGAACGACGAGGTCGCCGACGGGCTGATCGCTCTCACCGGCGACCCGCGCTTCGCCTACGACTCTTACCGCCGCCTGGTGCAGATGTTCGGCGGCGTGGTGCTGGGCGTGCCGGACGAGGTGTTCGAGGCCGTGATCACCGCCCGGCGCAAGGCCGCCGGCGTGTCCGTCGACGCCGAGCTGAGCGCCGAGGACTGGAAGGAGATCACGCGCAAGTTCAAGGAGATCGTCCGCACCTACACGGGCGCGCCCTTCCCCGAGGACCCGCTCGAGCAGCTGAGGCTCGCCACCGAGGCCGTGTTCAAGTCGTGGAACGGCAAGCGCGCGGTCGACTACCGCAACGCCTCCGGCATCAGCCACGACCTCGGCACCGCCGTGAACATCCAGACGATGGTCTTCGGGAACATGGGCGACGACTGCGCCACCGGCGTGGCGATGAGCCGCAACGCCACGACCGGCGAGGACCGCCTCGAGGGCGACTTCCTCGTCAACGCGCAGGGCGAGGACGTCGTGGCCGGCATCCGCCAGACGCAGCCCCTCGAGGAGCTGGCCGCGGTCATGCCCGACGTCTACGCCGAGTTCGAGGCCATCGCCAAGCGCCTCGAGCGCCACTACAGGAACATGCAGGACATGGAGTTCACCGTCGAGCACGGCAAGCTCTGGGTCCTGCAGACCCGCGACGGGAAGCGCACGGCGCAGGCCGAGGTCCGCATCGCCGTCGACATGGTTCACGAGGGGCTCATCGACCGCCGCGAGGCCGTGAGGCGCGTGAAGCCCGAGCAGGTCGACTTCTTCCTGCACCCGCAGTTCGAGGCCGGCGCCCTGAGGGCCGCGAGCCTCCTGGCCAGCGGCCTCAACGTCTCACCGGGGGCAGCCGTGGGCGACGTGGCCTTCGACGCCGACACCGCCGAGCGCTGGGCCAAGGAGGGTCGCGACGTCATCATGGTCCGGCCCGAGACGAAGCCCGACGACGTGCACGGCATGCTCGCCGCGCGCGGGATCCTCACCAGCTCCGGCGGGCGCACCAGCCACGCCGCCCTGGTGGCGCGGCAGTTCGGCAAGCCGGCGGTTGTGGGGGTGGCGGCGCTCGCCATCGACCTCGAGAGGCGCGAGATGAGCGTGGGCGACGAGGTCGTCAGGGAGGGCGAGCCGGTCTCGATCGACGGCACGCTCGGCCACGTCTACCTCGGTCGCCTGCCGACCGTCGTCCCCGACATCAGCAACCGCTACCTCACCGAGCTGCTCTCCTGGGCCGACGAGATCAGGACACTCGGCGTGCGGGCCAACGCCGACTACCCCGCCGACGCCGAGCGCGCCCGCGCCTACGGCGCCGAGGGCCTGGGCCTGGTGCGCACCGAGCACATGTTCTTCGAGACCGAGCGGCTGCCCATCGTGCAGAAGATGATCATGGCCCGCACGACCACGGAGCGCGCCGAGGCGCTGGCGGCCCTCCTGCCGCTGCAGCGGCGCGACTTCGAGGGTCTGTTCAGGGCGATGGACGGCCTGCCGGTGATCGTCAGGCTCATCGACCCGCCGCTCCACGAGTTCCTGCCCTCCCACGACGAGCTCGTCGCCGACCTCGCCGACCTGAAGATGCAGCTCCAGCACTTCCACCGCCTCGAGGAGGTCGACGCCGCGCTCGCCGTCATCAGGCGCAAGCAGGACCACCTCGCTCGCGTCACCGAGCTGCGCGAGGCGAACCCCATGCTGGGCACGCGCGGCGTGCGCCTGGGGATTCTGATCCCGGAGCTGCCGCGCATGCAGGTGCGGGCGATCTTCGAGGCCGCCTGCGCCGCCAAGAGGGACGGCATCGACGTCCACCCCGAGGTGATGATCCCGCTGGTCGCGCACGCGAACGAGCTGCGCGTCCTCAGGGCCGCGCTCGAGGAGGAGGCGCGGGCCGTGATGGCCGAGCAGGGCGTGGAGGTCCCCTACAAGTTCGGGACGATGGTCGAGGTCCCGCGCGCGGCCCTCGTCGCCGACGAGCTAGCCGCCGAGGCCGAGTTCTTCAGCTTCGGCACGAACGACCTCACGCAGACGGTCTTCGGGGTCTCACGCGACGACGCCGAGAAGGGCTTCCTCATGCAGTACCTCGAGAGGGGCGTCATCGAGGAGAACCCGTTCGCGACGATCGACGGGGCGGGCGTGGGCAAGCTCATGGAGATGGGCACGAGCCTCGGCCGCTCGGTCAGGCCCGACCTCGAGGTCGGCGTCTGCGGCGAGCACGGCGGCGACCCGGCCTCGATAGACCTCTG